>NZ_JBZQEK010000082.1:0-7097 GCF_058719085.1 Candidatus Benthicola sp. | reverse complement strand
CAGCGAGGGCTCGCGCTCGTGCAGACCGTCTTCGTGGGCCTCGGCAGCCTGTACGAGAACAATCTGTTCCTCTCCACGCTCGACGACTTCCTGGAGCTTGAAGAGACCCTCCGGGAGCCCGAGGACCCGAGGCCACTGCCGACCCGGGCCCGGTCCGTCTTTGCGCTGGATGAGGCGGAGTTCGGGTATCCGACGTCGGATCGCGCCCTTCTCACCGGAGTGAGCCTGCACGTGGCGCCCGGCGAGATGATTGCGCTGATCGGAGCCAACGGATCCGGAAAGACCACGATCGCGAAGCTCCTCTGTCGCCTCTACGATCCGACCGGGGGACGGGTGACCCTGGACGGAACCGATATCCGCGACTATGCGAAGGCGGAATACCGCGCGCAGGTCGCCGCGATCTTCCAGGACTTCGTACGCTATCAGCTACCCGCCAGGGACAACGTCGCCTTCGGAGACGTGAGCCGCGATCCCGACTCCGGGTGGGTCGAGGAGGCGGCCCGTCGGTCCGGGGCTCACCCCGTCGTGCAGGCGCTGCCGCGCGGGTACGAGACCACGCTCGGCAACTGGTTCGAGGACGGGGCGGAGCTCAGTACCGGTGAGTGGCAGAAGGTCGCCCTCGCGCGGGCCTTCGCCAGCCCCGCCCGTCTGCTGATTCTCGACGAACCCACGAGCGCCCTCGACGCCGAGTCCGAGATCGAGGTGTTCGAGAGAGTGCGCCAGATCGCACACGACCGCGCGGTGCTGGCCATCAGTCACCGCTTCTCCACCGTGCGGATGGCGGACCGGATCTACGTCCTCGATTCGGGTCGGATTCTCGAGTCGGGCACACACGAGGAGCTGATGGCACGGGAGGGAAGGTACGCGCGTCTCTTCCGGCTCCAGGCTTCCGCATTCACCGGCGAGGTCCCGCAGACCTCGCTCCGACCCGGGGCGGGGCCGTGACCGACGCGGGTGGCGGCCGGAGCACCCGGGGATCGCCGGTTCGCCGTCCCGAGCACGAGTTGCTCCGGGTCGCGGCGCGACGGGAGCTGGATCCCGAAGACGCGGACCGACTGGCCGGACTTCTCGAGGGGGCGCTGGAGTGGGACTACGTGGTCGAGAGGGGCGGGCTTCACGGCGTCCTGCCCCTCTTGCAGCGCCACCTGGGAGAGGACGCGCGAGTTCCCGAGGCGGTGCGATCCGAGCTCCGGGCGCGGTGCGAGCGGGTGGCACGCTCGAATCTCTACCTGTCCTCGCAACTTCTCGACCTGGTGTCGGAGCTGGAGGGCGCCGGCATCCCGGTCATCGTGCTCAAGGGGCCGGCGGTCGCCTGTGGCGTGTACCACAGCCTGACGCTGCGCGAGTTCGGGGACCTGGACCTGCTGGTCCGCTCCGTGGACGTGGGGCGGGCGGCCAGGGAGGTCGAGCGGCTGGGTTTTGCCCCGTGGCACGACACGGCCGGAGCCCAGCAGGAGGCGCTCGCCCAGGCCGAATACTCGCGCACCTTCACACGTCCATCCGACGACCTGGACCTCGATCTCCACTGGGACCTCGCCAGGACCTACTTTCGAGGTCGCATTGAGGCCGCGGATCTGTGGAAACACCGGGGCGCGTTCGAGTTGCACGGGCGAACCGTGGCCTGCCTCCAGCCGGATTTCCAGTTGCTCGCCCTGTGCGTCCATGGGGCCAAGCACGGGCCCTTTCCGTGGCCGCGGCTCAAGTGGATCTGCGATGTGGCGGAAGTGGCGCGCAGCCGCGAGGCGCGGGACTGGGGCTTCGTTCTGCGCCTTGCCCGGGTGCTGGGCTGCTACCGGACCGTGCTCTTCGGTCTCGCCGTGGCGCGGCCGCTGGTCGGGGTCCGAATGCCGGGGCCCGTGAAGGAAGCGCTCGGAAGCGAGCCTGAAGTCTGCCAGTGGGCCGAGCGTGTATGGGGGTGGCTGGAGTCCGACGAGCCGCCGTCCCCGAGCTTCAGCGAGCGCGCCGCGCTGGATCTCTCGCTGATCGACGGATGGGGAGGGCGCCTCTCCTACGCGATGCGTCGGCTCGTGACGCCCACCCGCAAGGACTGGGGCCGGCGCCGGCTGCCCGGCGGCCTGGGGTTTCTGTACGTTCCGCTGCGGGCGCTGCGGCTCGCCGGTCAGTACCTGCCGCGTCCGTGGCGACTTCGCCGGCTCTTCCGCCCCGGCAAGCAGCCCCCGGCACCGCGCACCGACCGCTGAGCGGCCTCGGGAGGATCGGCGTGGCGGCGCTGCCGGCTCAACCGCTACTATCGATGCATGAATTCAAGGACATCTCCGACGCCTGCCGGTGAGGAAGCGGCCGGTTCGAGCGAGACGGGATCGCGAGCGCTGTCCCTGAGGCTGCGCCTCATCGGCGGTCTCCTCATCCTCCTCTTCCTCGCCCTGTTCTCCCTCGCGGTCGTGGTGTTCGTGTGGCAGAGTCTCGGACTCGGTCCGCGGCTTCTGTACGAGGTCCTCATCGTGGCGATCGCGATCGACCTCGTCCTCCTCGGGCTGGTGGCCAACTACCGACTACGTGTGCTCGTCCTCAAGCCGGTGGAGGAGATGGTCGAGGGGGCGGAGCGGATCGCCGCGGGCGACGAGGAACACCGGCTTCCGAGCTCGGACACGGCCGAGATCGAGCGGCTGTCCCAGGCCGTGAACCGGATGGCCGGGCGATTGATTCATAACCAGCAGCTCCTGGCCGGGAACGTCCGGTCGCTGGAGGAGACCAACCGGGAGCTGTCGGCCGCTCGTACCAGCCTGGTCCGGGCGGACAAGATGGCTTCGATCGGTCGGCTCGCCTCGGGGATCGCGCACGAGATCGGCAATCCGCTCGGGGCGATCCTCGGGTACGTGGAGCTTGGACGTCGCAGCGGGGAAGGGGACGCCGAGTGGCTGAACGGCATCGCTCATGAGGCGGATCGAATCGATGCGATCGTGCGCGGCCTTCTCGATTACGGCAGGCCCAAGGCCTCCGCGACGCGGGCCGTCGATGTGAACCGGAGCGTCGAGGCGGCCGTCGATCTCATGCGGGTACAGGGGAGGCTGCGGGAGGTGTCGGTCGATCTCGAGCTGCCCGACGAAGACGCGGTGGTGACCGCGGACCCCTTCCAGCTGGAGCAGGTGCTGGTGAACCTGCTGCTCAACTCCATCGACGCAGTCGACGAGCAGGGCGGGGACGATGGACCGCGCTGGATACGGATCCGGGTCCGGAACACGGTGATCACCAGCGGTGACCGGTGGGGGCGCCGCAGGAGCCGCAAGGACGATCCGGATGGCATCGACTACTCGCACCTCCGGCGGCTCGACCAGAGTCGCGATCCGGGACCGGCTCGCCAGCTGGCCGAAGGAGATCCGGCGGTCGAGCTGGTGATGATGGATAGCGGCCCCGGGATTCCGCCGGAGGACGTGCGCCGCGTCTTCGACCCCTTCTTCACCACCAAGGCGCCGGGCCTCGGAACGGGGCTGGGACTTGCCGTATCGGCCCGGCTCATCGAAATCATGGGGGGAACCGTCGAGGCGCTGCCGGCGGGTCCCGACGGAGCCAACTTTCGAATTCTGTTACCCGTGTCGACGGAGCGGGCATGAAGATCCTCGTGGTGGACGACGACGCCGGGCTGCGCCGCACGGCCTCCCTGCTGCTGGAAAACGAGGGGTACGATGTGGCCACCGCGTCCGATGGCGAGGAGGCGCTGACCCGCGTCGAGGAGTGGTCCCCCGATCTGATCCTCACCGACGTCCGGATGCCCGGGGTGGATGGGCTCGAGTTCCTCGAGCGCCACCGGGAAGCGAACGGGCCGGGGCGCACGATCGTGATGACCGCCTACGGAAGCCAGGACCTGGCGGTCGAGGCCATTCGCAAGGGGGCGTACGACTACATCGACAAGCCGTTCTCCCCCGAGGCGCTCCTGCTGCGCGTGCGGATCGCCGAGCAGCACGCTTCGAAGGACCGCGAGATCCGGCGGTTGAGGAAGGAAGTCCGGGTCGAGAAGAGGCGAGGCGATATCGTCGTGGCCAGCTCGGGGATGAAAGCGGCCGTCGAGCTGGCGGAGAGAGTGGCCCAGCACCCGACGACCGTCCTGATCACGGGGGAGAGCGGAACGGGGAAGGAACTCATCGCCCGGCTCGTGCACCAGGCGTCCGGAAGGGCGGATGGACCGTTCGTGCCGGTCAACTGTGGCGCCATCCCGGAGAACCTGCTCGAGTCGGAGCTGTTCGGGCACGTCAAGGGCTCGTTCACCGGGGCCTCGCGCGACCGGGCCGGTTTGTTCGAGGAAGCGCAGGGAGGCACCCTGCTGCTGGACGAGATCGGTGAGCTCCCGCAGGCGTTGCAGGTCAAGCTGCTGCGTGTGCTCCAGGAGGGCGAGGTCCGGCGCGTCGGTGAGTCCCGCGCCCGCCAGCTCGACGTCCGGATCCTCGCCGCCACGGCCAGGGACCTGGAGGCCGACGTGCAGGAAGGCGAGTTCCGATCCGACCTGTACTACAGGATCAACGTCGTCCGCATTCACCTGCCGCCGCTGCGGCACCGGGTGGAGGATGTACCGGTGCTGCTGCAGCACTTCATCGAGCTGTTCAACGAGTCCCTCGGCCTCGAGATCGAGGGTTTCGAGCCCGATGCGGTCAAGGTGTTGAGCTCCTACTCCTGGCCGGGGAACATCCGTGAGCTCGAGAACCTGGTGGAGCGCGCGATGGTGCTGGCGGACGATTCGACCATCGGGGTCGAGGACCTACCCGAAGCGATCCGGGACCCGAAGGCGTCGGTGAAGGCGGCGACCGGCAATCTCTCGAGTGACGAGCTCTCGGTGAAGAAGCGGACGTGGGAACTCGAGAAGCACCTGATCGGGCGGGCGCTCGAGGTGACCGGTGGTAATCGCACCCGGGCGGCCGAGCTCCTCGATCTCAGCTACCGGGCGCTTCTCTACAAGATCAGGGACTACGGTCTAGAGTAGGATCTAGAGTTGGATCGCCGCAGCCGATCTCCACTCTTTCCGCGGGAAGTGTAGTGGTTACGCCATACCCAGCGCATGTCCGGAGCCGATGAAACGGACGTAAACTCTTTCGGAACAGCACTTTGACTCCTTTCTCCAGGCGTGGCACGACAGATGCTCAAACCGGGGCGTATGACATTTCCCCGGAGAACGAGCGTGCCATGAGCACAGACGAAGGAGTGAAGGGCGCAGGAGGCATTGCGGCGCTCCGGCTGCGGCAGGGTGGCGCGGCCCGGCGACGGTACGTGCGGCTGGATGGCCCGCGTACCCCGCGTCTCGAGCCGCAATCGCCGCAGGGTCGGGAGGCGGGCCGGCTCGAGGAGCTGCTCCTCCGATTCGCGAACCTCGCGGTGACGATCGTGGCGTTGATCATCCTTTTCCCTGCCATCGTCGTCATCGCGATCGCCATCAAGCTCGACAGCCCCGGCCCGGTCATCTATCGACAGCTCAGGGTGGGCCTCGATCGGCGGGCCCGGCTGGATTCGCGTGACAGCACGGGCCGACGGGTGAACGACCTGGGCGGCCGGCCCTTCATGATCTACAAGTTCCGAACCATGCGGGTGGACGCGGAGTTCGATTCGGGTCCCGTATGGGCCCGCACCGACGACGACCGGGCGACCCGCGTCGGCCGAATCCTCCGCAAGACCCGACTCGACGAGATCCCGCAGTTCTGGAACGTCATCAAGGGGGACATGGCCGTGGTGGGGCCACGTCCCGAGCGCCCGAACTTCGTGATCGAGCTCCAGAAGGAGATCGAGGGATACCGCGTGAGGAACCGGGTCAAACCGGGCATCACCGGATGGGCGCAGGTGAACCGCCCCGCGGACCAGACGGTGGAGGACGTGCGGGAGAAGGTCGATTTCGACCTGGAATACGTCCGCCGTCGCTCGCTGTGGTTCGACCTGATGATCATGTTGAAGACCCTCCCGGTCATGTTCGAGCGGGAGAAGGGGCTCGACGAGGCGCCGCAGCCCCTGGACCATCCGGCGACGGATCGGTCGGACGTCGCGCCGGAGTGAACGAGCTACCACGAGGAACCGACGCCATGGCAAACGCCCCCCACATCACGCCGCCGGACCCGGTCAGCGTCATGCTGGTGAGCGCGCACGACTGGTTCGCCTCGGCCCTGCAGGCGGTCCTGGAGCCCGAGGGGTTCGTCGTCACCCGCATCCGTTCGGCCCGGGTCGCCGTGCGGGATGCGGCCCAGGTGAGCCCGGACCTCGTGATCCTGGATGAGGGGCTGCCGGACATGGACGCACCGGCCCTGGCATCCTCGCTGACCGGTGGCGTCCTCAAGTCGAGCGTTCCCATCCTCGTCTATTCGCCCAACTTCTGGAACGAGAGCGATCAGGCCGCGGCCATGCGATCGGGAGCGTGGGACATCATCAAGGAGCCGGTGCGCTCCAACCTGGTGGTGGCGAAGCTCCGCAGGCTGCTGGAGATCAAGAACCTCATCGACGCGACCGAACAGGGGTCCCTGTCGGACATGGCCACCGGGCTGCTGAACCTCGCGGGCATGATGCGGATGCTCCGGGTGATGGGCGCCGCGGCGCGGCGTCACGGGTCGGCCGTGAGTTGCGCGGTGATCTCTCCGACGGTCGCCCCGGAGCGGGGGTCTCTGGATGCGATCCGGGAGCGCGCCGCCCGGCTGTGGGGGAAGGGCGTCCGGGAGTCCGACGTGTGCGGGTGGGTCGACGACACCGAATTCGGCGTCATCGCCCTCGGGACGGACGCGGCCGGGCTCACCAGCATGGTGCGCCGCCTGACGGAAGGCACCGCGGCGGACCCGCTCGCCTCGGGGCTCCTTCCCGTCAGTGCCGGGATCGCCGACCTCACGGACCGTTTCACGCAGACCGGGAGCGAGGCGAAGGCAAAGGTGGCGCCCATGGCCACGCGGGTTGCCAGCATCTCCGGGATCGCGGCGGCCCGGGCCGCCCTTCGGGAAGCGCGTGAGGCCGGCGGCGGCATCCGCATCGCGGAAGTATCCTGACTCCCGTGCCGAGCCGACAGCCGCGGGCGACGTCGACGGCTTCGCATCCGCGCTCCGACGATCTCCGATTCGTCTCCGACCCGGCTGTGGTGCTGCCGGGTCACCCGGCCGGAGACCTCCTGGTGGCGGCTCGTG
>NZ_JBZQEK010000081.1:0-5805 GCF_058719085.1 Candidatus Benthicola sp. | reverse complement strand
GCAAGCGTGGCGTCACCGTTGATCTTCACGTCCCGAAGACGGCGGCCGTCCACCCTCACCGAGTCGGTGATCATCGGACCGGTCGGGTCGGTGACGTCCCACGCGTACATCGTCTCCACCCGGGTTCCCGTGTACGCGTAGTCTCGACCATCCGTGCCCTCGAACACCAGGAGGTCCGTGGTGGAGCCGACTTCCGAAGATACGGCCCCGTGGCCCTTCCTCTTGAACAGCCCGCGAGAGGCCCTCGGCGCCGCTTCGATCTCGGCCACCCGGGAGAAGGCGCCGACCGTGGCCGTGATTCGGTAGAAGCCGGGCTCGTACGCCACGAAGACGCCATCGTCGTCCATGGTGGCCGACACCTGGCCGGCACCGGCGAGTGTCGCCACCGACCACTCGACCGGCACGCCCGGAACCGCGCGGCCCCTGAAGTCCAGCGCGGTGGCCGAAAGGTGCAGCACATCGCCCGTGCGCAGGCTCGCCTCGAGCGGGGCGACGGACAGACCCCGCACCGGGTTTGTCGCGACCCGCACTTCTCTGTCGGCCGTCACTCCCTCGGATTCGGCCCGAATCCGGGCCGTTCCGGGAGCTACCGGCAACATGAGACCCGGCGGGTGAACACGGATCACGCCCTCGTCGGACGATGACCATTCGATGTGAGCATCGCTCCGGGGCCCGGAGTCCGAGAACGCCCGGGCCGTCGCCAGGTAGCGCACCCCGGCATACAGAGCACCTCCGGGAAGAATGATCTCGACGCTCGTGACCGGTGCCGGGGGGACCTCGACGACCGTCTCTTCCTGCTCCGAGCGGGCGGCACCCGGAGAGGGGGCCGACACCGAGTCCACCGCGATCAAGGTGTCCCCGGCCGAATCGGGCACGAGGGGCGGCGTCTGCGCCCCGGGTTGCCGGGCCGAGCAGGCCAGCGCCGGCGCTGCGAGGAGGAGCCATGCGAGATGCTTCATTCACCCTCCCTCTCGCCGAACGGAGCGGAGAGGCGACGGTTCAGGGCGACCAGGACCACGATCACTACCCCTCCCTGCGCCAGCACGGTCCCGACATTGAACGTCGACAGCGGGGTCAGCGTAGCCGCCAGGTCGGATCCCTGTATCGCCTGGCTGAGCCACCACACCAGGAGAACGATCGCCTCGAGTGCGACGAACACGACCACCCCGTTCCACCAGCGCCCGATCTCGAGGTCGCGTCCCTCCCGGTTGACGAGCCCGGTGCGGAACCGATTCACACCGTACCGCAGAACCGCGATCGCGAAGAACAGTCCGGAGAGCATGAGGCCCACGCTCCATACCCAGTCCTGGTTGCGAAAGAAGTCCATCGAGAGAGCCGAGGGCACGCCCAGCAGGAAGCCCGCCACACCCACGATCTGGATCGCGCGGGATCGGCGCAGGCCGAAGTCGATCAGGATGCGCGAGGCGAGCTCGATCATGGAGATCAGGCTGCTCCAGGCCGCGAACACGAGGGCGAGGAAGAACAGGACCATGAACAGGCCGCCCGCCGGCATTCGCGCGAACAGCTGCGGGACCCAGATGAAGGTGAGGCCCTCGTTGCCCGCCCCGACGATCGTGTCGGCCGCCTCGGGCATGATCGCGAACGCCGTGCACAGCACCATGATCCCCGCCAGCAGGGACACCGAGTTGTTCCCGAAACCGAGAACGAAGGCGTTGAGCGTCGTATCCTCGCGGTTCCGCAGATAGACGGCGTACGCCGTGATGAGCCCCCAGCCCGCCCCGGTGTCCCACGCGTTCTGGGTCAGCGCTTCGAGCCAGATCCGTGCGGTCAGGAGATCGCCCCAGTCGGGCGTGAACAGGAAGGCCAGCCCGCGTTCCGCACCCGGGAGCGTGACCGCGCGCACGGCGAGGACGATGACCAGGAAGAAGAGCGTGGGAATCAGGACTCGAGCCGCCCGCTCGATCCCCTTTACGCCGAACGCGACCACCACGACGCCGAGTGCCATCGCGATCCCGTGCGTCAGGACGGCGGCCCCGGAGCCGGCGTAGCCCTCCCAGAAGGCGGTGGCGGCCTCGGGCGAGGTCATGGGAATCCCCCGGACCAGGGAGCCCCACAGGTACCGGATCGTCCAGCCCATGACGACGGAGTAGTAGAACATGATCGCCGTCGCGGTGAAGGCGACCCAGGCGCCCATCCAGGCACTTCCCCGACCGAGCAGGCGGGCGAACGCACCCACCGGGCCCAGTCTCGTCTCGCGCCCCATCGCGAACTCGACGAGGATCAGCGGGACGGACCAGAGCAGAAGGAAGACCGCCCAGGCGACCAGGAAGGAACCGCCACCGTTCGTCGCCGCGACCCGGGGGAACCGCCAGATGTTGCCGGTCCCGACGGCCATGCCGAGCATCACGAGCATCGTGCCCCAGCGCGACGAGAAGCGTTGCTGTTCCGTCACCTGTCGACCTCCCTCACTCGTCCGTTCGACCGTCTTCCGGGTCTGTTCGGCCTGCCTCGTCTCCTTCGCCACCGACGTCCCCTGCGAGGCCATCGAGCCGCTCGTGCAGCCACCCGAGCATCGCCCGGTTGAAGCTCGCCGGCATCGACAGGTGCGAGCAGTGACCCGTCCCCGCCACTTCGCGGTACTCGGCCCCGGGCACCCGCGACACGATCTCGTGAGACCACGAAGGTGGCACATAGTGGTCCCGCGGCCCCTTCAGTACCAGCATGGGGCTCCTGATCGCGGGGAGCTGATCCCTCAGGTCCATGCGCTTGAGGAGCCTCACCCGAGCGCGGGACACGGAAGACGGTACCGTTCGGGGTCCCGTCCACAGCGCATAGTCGATCACGCGCTCCCTGCCGGGCGATGCATCGTAGATCCACACCTCCATGCGGCTCCACAGGCGGGCCATGAGTCGTGCCAGACCGGTCGGCAGGTATCGCGTGGTCGCCATCGCCACCGGAGCCAGGAGTGTACGATTCCATCCCACGTGATCGTAGCCGACGTGCGCCAGGGTGTTCGACAGGACGAGGGCCGCGACCCGGCCCGGAAACCGAACCGCGAACCGCATCGCGATCGCGCCTCCGAGGCTCTGCCCGAGCAGCACCAGAGGGCCCTCTGCGCCGGCCGTCTCGACCAGCTCCTTCACATCGTCGACCAGCCGGTCCAGAGTCGCTCCCCCCGGCACCTGGCGCCGCAGCGAAGCGCCCACGACCCGGTACCGCGAGGCGAGGGCCGGGACCTGGTATCGGAACGTCTCCTTCATGCCGTCGGCGCCCGGCACGAGTACCACTACCGGCGCGCTCTTCTCTCCGGATCCGACCGGTCCGAGCGCCAGGTAGTCGACCGCTTCGCCATCGGACAGAACCAGGCTCTTCGAGGGAATCGGCTCTCCATCAGGGGCGACGATGGGGGGGCGGACGATCCGCCGGTTTCGCCGCACGACGAGCCACGCGTACAGGACGGTCAGGAAAGCCGACAGCCAGCCGATCCATCCGGGGGACGGGATCGCAGCGTTCACGACGCGTCACTCGCGTCCGGCGGCGGCGTCCCCGGCCCCGCGCACGACCTCCGTCCGAAGCACGGACAGGGCCCCGGGATCGTCGATCCGATACACGGGATAGGTTTCGAGGCGGTCGGGGTCGTGG
Organism: Candidatus Benthicola sp.; assembly: GCF_058719085.1. Classification (NCBI taxonomy): domain Bacteria; kingdom Pseudomonadati; phylum Gemmatimonadota; class Gemmatimonadia; order Candidatus Palauibacterales; family Candidatus Palauibacteraceae; genus Candidatus Benthicola; species Candidatus Benthicola sp. The sequence goes on along the minus strand of NZ_JBZQEK010000081.1, from coordinate 2,202 downwards.
GCTTCCGGAGACTCGCGCCCGAGCGGAGCGTCCTCGGACCACGGCTCCACGAGCGTGAAGAGCAGCCGGACTCTGGGCTGATCGGCACGGACCAGCCAGGAGCCCTCCGGAAACTCCTTCTCCACGGGAACGATCAGCGCGGACCCGCTGGGAGCCGAGTCCAGCGGGAGCTCCTCGGTAAGGTCTGCGGGCAGCGCCGCGGTGACCCCGACCATGTAGGAGCCCACGTCCACCTTCGCCTCTCTCTCGAGGCGTTCGACCGTGAAGCCGTGGGCTGCCAGCAGCTCCACCCATTCCAGTCCGCCTGGCTCGATCAGCCAGGCGGCGGGAACGGGGAGGGCCAGCTGCCTCCGCACGAGGGATCGCCAGCGATCCGTAGTCTGCTGCACGATCTGTCCGCGGTCGTTCCACACCAGCCACGGCAGGTTGGGCCGTTCGGGGTCCTGGACCCAGGCCTGCTGAACGGAGAGCGCGGTCGGTGGATCCACCGCCCGGTCGAGAAGAACGCCTGCCTGTCCCGCAGCGACCTGCAGGAGATACCCGACGGCCTGGTACAGCAGCTGCACGCGCTCGGGCAGGCCATCGGCCCTGCCCATCGACGCTGCGGCGAGCAGGATCGTCGCACTCCCGCCCAGCGAGAAAGCGTTGGTGCCGTGTTCGACGCTCAGGGACCCGGGCGTGAGCCACGCGCCTTCCGGCAGGCCCTCGGCCCCGATCGCGGGTGCGCCGATGCCATCGCCCTCCGGCTCCACCGAGACCAGCTCACGAAAGGTCACCGATGACCGGGACAGCTCGTTGGCCACGTGAGGAAGCAGGTAGAATCGGGCGAACCGCACCAGGTCGACGTCGACGTTCGGATGCCTCGGGAGACCCGCCTGCACCCGGTAGACGCTCGGTCCCACCTCGGCCAGCTCGATGACCAGGCCCGGCCTCCAGCGCGCCACCAGATCGTGCACCGCCCGCGTGGCCGGTGAGCGAAGGCGGCCGTGATCCCGGGAAGGGTTCACTCCGGACGGCTCGTCTCGCACCCACCACAACAGGCCCCAGGGGTTGGCCGAGGGCACCACGATCAGCTCGATCGCATCGAGGAGGCCGCTCATCTCTCCCACCGCGACCTCTCGAACGAGCTGCAGGGCCACCTCCGTCCCGGAGAGGGCGTCCCCTCGCTCGCCCGCGATCAGGAGCACGCGCAGACGCTCGCTCTTCGGGGAAGGCAGGCGGCGTACGGTGACGGCCAGCACGGGCAGACTCGAGTCGGGCTCCGCCGAGCCCCCGACTACCCACGCCAGCGTATCGAGGCTCACCTCGCCCCGGGCCAGGGCGAGGCGCGCCAGGTAGTCCCCGCTCTCCACCGGCGTCGTGGGCGCGAACCACCCTCTCCTCTCGCCCGGCGTGGGCCACGTCCGGGCCGCCTCTTCGGCGACATCCTGCGCGGAAAGCCCTGCGACCGGAAGCGAGAGCGCCAGAGCGAGGAGGGTCGACGGGACGGCCGGCGCCCGCCTCACTCGAAGGGCTCCCGGATCGTGTCCACGAGAACTTCCGAGCCGAGCCGGTCGTGACCGAGTGTCACCGCCGCCTCGGTGGCCGAGACCCCCAGGCCGCGCGCGAACCAGTCCCCGAGGAACGACCCGGCGGCCGGATTCCGGTACCAATCCTCGTCGAACCTCTCCCGCAGCACTCGACGCAGCTGCGCGGCGAGCATCCGGCCGCGCAGGAAGCGGGCGACCCCGAAACGCTGCCCGAGCCGCTCGAGGAAGGAGCGCGGATCGAAGCGGCAACCCGTGGCTCCGGTCAGCATCTCGGACCACACCGGACCCATCGCCCGGGGGTCCTCGCTGGCAGACAGGGCGATCTCGAACTCGAGGCGCGCCGCCGCCTCACGGACCGCGAACAGGTCGGCCACGGCAGCGACGTGCAGGTAGTCCTCCAGCGCTTCGCCTCCGAGTCCGCGGGCGCGCCGCACCCACGACGCCTCCCGGCTCAACCCGGCGAACAGCAGTCCGTGCGCTTTCACCACGGCGAGATCGCCAAGGGCACGGTCCTCGAAGGACAGCCGGGCATCCGTGTACGCGAAGTGCAGGGCGCGACCCACGGCGATGAGCAGGGCGATGCAACCCGGCTGCGTGATCGTGGGAACGACGAGGAGCCGGATCCGGTCGGGGACCCGAACCGGGGTGCAGCAGGCCATCATGCCCGGCCCCG
>NZ_JBZQEK010000080.1:0-4019 GCF_058719085.1 Candidatus Benthicola sp. | reverse complement strand
CGTTCCCCGAGATCATGGCCGTTCCGAACATCGACCATGGCAGAGACCCGGGACCCGTGTCGACCCGCATGGACATCCCCGCGAATCCACCGCTTCCGCGGCAACCGTACCACCGCCCGGGGAGGGGATCTCTGTATCCGTTCTCGCTCGAATTCTCGAACTTGCACGTGAAGGCGCCAAGTTCCGGTGCGTGGAGGACTACGAGCACCGAACCGGAGCTGAAGGATGATCCGGGAAAGGGCTCCGGAGGGCGAACATCTCCCCAGTCGTTGGTCGTCTCGCCCGAGAAGTAAGCAAAGCCATGGATCTCGCCCTCGCAGGGCGTCGCGGGAAGCCGGTCCCGGCTGCAGATCTCGAACCCGGCCACCGAATAGGAAATCTGGAGGTCGCCGTTCCACACCGGTGGCGGTCCGAACGGTGGAAACGAGTCGACCCAGTAGAGGGCGAACTCGTACGCCACCGCTGAATGACCCTGACCAGACCTGGCGGTCACCTCCGTGTCGCTTTCGGGCTGAACCGGCAGACTATCCGCGCAGGCGAAGGCAAGCACCATGAGAGGCAGCAGAACAAGTCGTCTCATTGCAGACGGCTCCTTGCCGATGCAGGTGGGGGTTCGAGCGCCGACCATGCCACTCTCTGTCTGCCGCACTCGGGGGGGTAGCGCTGGGCATGGCAGACGCAGCAGTCATGGCGTGCCATCGGCGATTGCACGTCACGGCATGGAAGGAAGTTTGCTACGATCCGCGGGCAAGCGCCATTGTGGCAGAGCCGCAACAGCGTCCTCTGCTCAATGGGCCCGGGTGGATTTGAACCACCGACCTCACGCTTATCAGGCGTGCGCTCTAACCAAGCTGAGCTACGAGCCCTCGTTCACTGCACCGCCGCGCCGCAGCGGCCCCGCGAAAAAGAATGCGAGTCGCCAGGAAGCGACTCGCGCGGGGAGAAAAAGGTAGCCAATCGAACGCCGCAGTCAACCTCGCTCGGACAGGCGAGGCATCCCGTCAGGCGTCGAGCTCCGGCCGCGAGGAATCGAAAAGGGATGCCGCGCCCGCGGCCCGGACGCGAGATACGCCCGGCTACCAGCCCTCGTCTTCTTCGTCGTCCTCGACCACGTACAGGTCGAGCTCTTCCTCGTCATCCCAGTCCTCGTCTTCGTCGAATTCCAGCTCGTCGGGTTCTTCGAGGTCGTCCCAGTCTTCGTCGAAGTCCTCGTCGAGCTCGTCGTCCTCGAACTCCAGGTCCTCGGGGTCCTCTTCCACCTGGGCCCGGGGAATCACCGGATCGGACACGAGCGCGCCCGGGAGGCTGAGCGCGGTCAGCGTCATGGCGAGCCGTCCTCCTTCATCGTTCGTGATGGGTCGGGCCGGCCGGGTCCTGGTCTGAGACCGGTGTCCGTGCCCATCCCCTTCTTCCAGTTCGGTCAGTTCCAGTCGTCGTCCGACGGGCGTCGCGGCTGGTCGTCCTCTTCCTCGTCGTCCCAATCTCCGTCATCGTCATCCCAGTCTTCGTCTTCGTCCCAATCCTCGTCGTCGTCATCCCAGTCTTCGTCGTCGTCCCAGTCCTCGTCGTCGTCATCCCAGCTCTCGTCTTCATCCTCGTCCTGCTGCAGGGTCCAGACGCGCCCGGCGTCCTCCTCGAGCTGGCTCCAGGCCCCGGCGATCGCGGTCATCGAAGACCTCCTGAAACGGTAAGAGCAAACGACTTCGCCGCTTATTACGAGCGGGCCGCGCCCCTGTCAAGTGCGCGCGGAGGGGCCCCGGCAGGACCGGTTCGGGAGGACGACGAAGCGAGAGTTACGGGGTGCGCGGCGCAGCGACGCTCATCCGCCGGAGACGGCTCGCCGGTCCCGCTTCCGCTCGTGCGGGGTGAGCATGCGCTTGCGGAGGCGAATCGCGTCGGGGGTTACCTCGACGAGCTCGTCATCCCGAATGAATTCGAGGGCGAACTCGAGGCTGATCTCCCGCGCCGGCTCGAGGATGATGGCCTCGTCCGCTCCGGAGGCGCGGACGTTCGAGAGCTTCTTTCCCTTCACGACGTTGACCTCGAGGTCATTCTCCCGCGCGTGCTCGCCGACGATCATCCCATTGTAGACGGCGTCGCCGGGGCGCACGAAGAGGCTCCCCCGGTCCTGCAGGTTGAACAGGGAATAGGCCGTCGCCGCCCCCTCCAGCATCGATACGAGGGCCCCCGTGGAGCGAACTTCGATCTCGCCCGCCCACGGACCGTAGCGCTCGAACTGCCGGTGAAGGGTGCCTTCGCCACGCGTCTCGGTGAGGAACTCGGACCGGTAGCCGGTCAGCGCCCTGGATGGGACGGAGAATCGCAGCCGCACCATGGCCCCGTCCCCCTTCTCCATGTCGACCATGTCACCGCGTCGTTCTCCGAGGCCGCTCATCACGACGCCGATCATCCCCTCGGGCACGTCGGCCACCACCTCCTCGTACGGCTCCTCGATGTCTCCGTCCTCGCCTTCGCGGGTGATGACGTGAGGGCGGGACACGCTGAACTCGTAGCCTTCCCTTCGCATCGTCTCCATGAGGATGGAGAGGTGAAGCTCTCCGCGGCCCGATACCCGGAAACGGTCCGGCTCCTCCGTCTCCTCCACCCGGAGCGCCACGTTCGACTGCACCTCCCGGAAGAGGCGCTCGCGCAGCTGCCTCGAAGTGACGAAGCGACCGGACCGGCCCGCGAACGGCGACGTATTCGGGCGGAATTCCACGGACAGGGTGGGAGGCTCGACGGCGATTCCCTCGAGGCGTGCCGGCGATTCGGGATCGCACAGCGTGGCTCCGATCTCGGCCGCCTCGATGCCGGCGATCGCCACGATCTGGCCCGCCCGGGCCTCGGGAACCTCGACGCGCGCCATGGCTTCGTAGGCGTAGATCTTGGGAATCCGGACGGCCGTGTCCGGCGCCTCCGACTCGAGGCCCCATACGGCCACCATCTCTCCCTCGCGCACCGTTCCGTTCTCCACCCGGCCGATCGCCATGCGGCCCAGGTAGGGCGAGTAGTCGAGCGTCGAGACCAGGAGCTGGAACGGCGCACCGGGCAGACCTCCCGGCGCCGGCACCGACGTCACCACCGCCTGGAACAGGGGTGACAGGTCGCCGCCGCTGGCCGACGGGTCGACGGACGCCCAGCCGTCACGGGCCGACGCGTACAGAAAGGGCGCGTCCAGCTGCCCGTCCGTGGCCTCGAGCTCCATCAGCAGCTCCAGCACCTCGTCGTGCACGCGCTCCGGGTCGGCATCGGGCCGATCGACCTTGTTGATGATGATCACCGGGTGGAGTCCCAGCTCGAGGGCCTTGCGGGTGACGAATCGAGTCTGGGGCATCGGGCCCTCGAACGCGTCGACCAGCAGGAGCACGCCGTCCACCATGCGGAGAATCCGCTCGACCTCACCGCCGAAGTCGGCATGCCCGGGGGTGTCCACGATGTTGATCTTCACCCCGCCGCCGCCGGGCGCCTGCCACCGCACCGAGGCGTTCTTGGAAAAGATCGTGATCCCGCGCTCCCGCTCGAGCGGATTGGAGTCCATCACGCGCTCGGCGACGGCCTGGCCGGCCCGGAAGGAGCCGGTCTGGCGGAGCATCTGGTCCACCAGGGTGGTCTTTCCGTGGTCCACGTGGGCGATGATGGCGATGTTCCGTATGGAGTCCAAAGAGTCCGATTCCCGTCGATTGTGAAGGTCGAAATACGCCTCGCGGGGAGCCGGCTCGCACCTCGCGACCGCCCGCTTACCCATCGGTTTCGGGAAAGTTCGCGGACGAGCCCCGGGGGCCGTTGCTGTCTCTCCGAGGGCCGGGGTAGTTTGGCTATTCGGACCGCGTAGCACCACCTCCACGGATGGATGGACGATGATCAGCGACAGGCCGACCCGGCTCGACTCGTCACGCGGGATTGCCGTCACCACGGCGTGCGCCGGCCTGCTGGCGCTCGCGGCGTGCGGCATCCCATCGGCGATGGGCGAGGCCAACTCACTGATCGTGGTGGCCGACGACGCCGTGTGGGCCGAGGTG
>NZ_JBZQEK010000079.1:0-4780 GCF_058719085.1 Candidatus Benthicola sp. | reverse complement strand
TCGTCGCGATGAGGTGGGCGTACTGACCGCCGAAATCGATGACCGCGATGGCGTCGTGCTGCATGGCTCCTCTTGTGTCGGTTGGGCGTCCTGTTGGCACGGGAATACGCACACGCGACCGGACCCGCAACCCCGTCGGCCTCGACGCTACGGCTTCAGTCCCCGGACCTCTCCGTCCAGGTTCCAGGCGGGATCAGGACCGAGGTCCATGTGGGCCAGAGCCGTCACCGCGACGTCCACGATCTCCGGCGGGCACTCGGTGCGCCCCGGCTGCACGGAAGGTCCGCTCGCCAGGTAGAAGATGGTGGTCTCGGAGGGTGATCTCCCGCCATGCCCGCCGGCATCGTTCCGTCCGTGGTCCGTGCTCACCAGGATCAGCCAGTCTTCATCCGCGAAGGTGGGGCGTTCCCGGACCGCCTCGAGGAGCAGGCCCACCCGAGCGTCCGCCCACTCGATGGCCGCCCTGTACTGAGGCGAGCGTGAGTTCGTCTCGTGGGCCACCACATCGATGTCGCCCAGGTAGACGAATGCCGCGTCCACCGGACCGTCGCGTAGCTGCCCGACCGCCGCTTCGACGCTGAGCGAATCCGCGTACCGATAGCCGTCCGTCTCTCCGTCGAAGGTGATCTTCACGTCGATCGCGTCGCTGATCAGCGGGCCACCCGAGTCCTCGGTCCCGAGCGGCGGCCAGTCCGTGATGGCGAGAGTGTGCAACTCCGGTCTCTCCCGCTCGATTCGGGTCAGGAAATCCGGATAGCTGGCGTAGTCGTTGCCGGCGAAGTCGTTGCTGTCGACCCCGTGCTTCGCGGTCCGCACTCCCGTCAGCATGCTCGACCAGCCCGGTCCGCTCACGGTCCGGACGCGCGTCTTCGCCTCGTCCGAGAAGAAGCCCTCCGCCGCCAGGGAATCGAGCACCGGCGTGTCCACCGCCTCGAGGAGGTCCACGCGGACCCCATCGAGCCCGATCAGCAACACCTTCTTTCGGATCGTGCCCTCTGCCTGCCCGTGGCCCGTTGACGGAACGAACAGGATCGGCATGAGCGCGACGGCGAGGCTGCGCATGATTCTCGAGCACCGACGCATTCCCGGCCCCCTGTGGCGTGGATAGGCGGAATCGTGAACGGCGCCAAGATGGCCAGCGAGCCGGTGCGCCGCCACGGCACCAGGCGCTCACCGATACGACCGGGGTACGAAACCAAGGAGCGGCGGGGCGGTATGACCGTTCATGCGTTCGCTTCTTCGTGGGTCCACCGTTCTCGCCTCGGCGTGCGTCGCCCTCCTGACAGGGTGTTCGGACGAAGGTCCGTCCGGACCTCCGGGCTCGAGTCTCCCGGAGCTTCCGGACTGGGATGGACGACGCGAGATCGCCGTTTCGATCCCTTTCGCGGGTCGGGAGCGGAGCTTCCTCGGTCACCTGCCGCTCGGGTACGACCACGAGAGGCGAGTGCCGCTCCTCCTCACCTACCACGGCTCCGGTATGAACGCCGAGCTCATGCGCGAGGCCACCGGGCTCGACTGGGTGGCGAACGACCACGGGTTCGCCGTCATCTACGTCGATGCGTCGGATGGCTTCTATCCGATTCCCTGCCCGAACTGCACCAACGACGGTCGAAGCGGCACCGAGGAGATCGGCTTCGCGCGTGAGATCGTGCGCTGGATCAGCGAGCGGTACGCGGTCCACCCGGACAGCGTGTACGCCACCGGCTTTTCCATGGGCGGCGTCTTCATCCATTACCTGGGCTGTGCCTCGGATTCTCCGGTGCGCGGCATCGCTCCGGTGGCGGCGGGGGCCCGGGACGACTTCGACGGCTTCTGCGCAGGCCCGAGACCGACCGTGCTCATCATCCACTCGCTCCAGGACCTGGTCGCGCCGATCGACGGCGGACCGAACTCGATGTCCATCGCGGAGCTGGCCGAGCTGTGGCGCGCGCACGACCGGTGCGATCCGGTCCCGTTGGAGTGGGACTATCCGGCCGCCGCGGACGAGCCGCCCACGGTCCACGCCTCTCAATGGGAAGGGTGCGCCGGCGACGGGCCGGTGAGACTGGACGTGATCGACGGCGCCGGTCACTGGTGGCTGACCGCGGCCGACAACCCCAACGGAGTCGACCTGAGCGAGACGATCGCCGAGTTCTTCTTCCCCGCTTCGCCCTGAGGGGTCACCGGCCGATTACCGACGGACCATTGCACGACGGCGCGCGCACGCACACTCTGTTTCCTCTCGTGGGTCGCCTTCCCCCGCCGGCGACCGGGCAACCGATACCAACCGAGTGACGAACCATGACCGACCCCCGGTACACGAAGCTGGCCGAGACGCTGATCCACTATTCCTGCGAGCTCCAGTCGGGTGAGAAGCTGCTGGTGGAAGCGATCGACACCCCGTCCGACTTCACCCGCGAGCTCGTTCGCGTCGCACACGAGGCCGGAGTCGTGCCGAACGTGCTCCTGAAGGACAACTCCGTCCTCAGGCGACTGCTTCTGGGCGCCACGGAGGAGCAGCTCGACCTCATGGCCGCCTCCGAAGAGACCTACATGAAGGGGGTAGATGCGTACATCGGCGTGCGGGGGGCACCCAACGTGAGCGAGCTGTCCGACGTGCCTCAGGACCGTCAGAAGATGTACGAGCGCCACATCTGGAAACGGGTCCACATGGAGATCCGGGTTCCCGATACGCGGTGGGTCGTCCTCCGCTGGCCGAGTCCCTCGATGGCGCAGCTCGCGGAGCGATCCACGGAAGACTTCGAGGACTTCTACTTCCGGGTCTGCACGATGGACTACCCTCGCATGTCCGAGGCGCTCCGGCCGCTCCAGAGTCTCATGGAAGCGACGGACCGCGTCCACCTGAAGGGCCCCGGGACGGATCTCCGCTTCAGCATCGCCGGTATCCCGGCCATGCCGTGCGACGGCAAGCGCAACATTCCGGATGGAGAGGTGTTCACGGCGCCGGTCCGGGACAGCATCGAGGGGACGATCCAGTACAACACCCCGACCATCTATCAGGGCGTCACCCACAACGACGTCTTCTTCCGCTTCAAGGAGGGCAAGATCGTCGAGGCCCGCAGCACGAACCCGGAGCACCTGAACGAGGTGCTGGACGCCGATGAAGGGGCCCGGTACATCGGCGAGTTCTCGCTCGGCTTCCATCCCCACATCCGGGAGCCGATGAAGGACATCCTGTTCGACGAGAAGATCGCCGGCAGCCTGCACCTGACCCCGGGAAACGCATACGACACGGCGTTCAACGGCAACCGGAGCCAGATTCACTGGGACCTGGTGTTGATTCAGCGACCGGAGTACGGGGGAGGAGAGGTGTGGTTCGACGACGTGCTCGTCCGGAAGGACGGGCGGTTCGTCCTCCCGGAGCTCGAGGGCCTCAACCCGGACCGGCTCGGCGCCTGACCGGGCGTCCGCGTCGCCCGGCGGAGATCAGGCCGGGCGGCCCTCGCCGCCGACGGGCCTCCGCGACTGGATGCCGCGAAACGTGTCGAGGGCCTCGTCGAAGAAGGTGACCGCCCGTTCCAGGTACGCGTGGGTCTCGTCGATGTACCCGTCGGTGGAGGCGGACCATACGCGGTTCAGGGCGCGCTCTCCGGCCGCGAAGCGGTTCATCACCTCGGCGTAGGCTTTCAGCCCGTAGCTGTGGGCGATGCTCTCCCGGGCATCGACGAACCGGGCGAGGTCGGCCGGGAACAGCTCGTCGATCCGGTGGCGCAGGTCGTAGACGTTGATCGTCGCCTTCTCCGCGTTGAGCTGCCGCGCGTCCGCCGTGATCTTCTCGAGACTCTCCTCGATGGCGCGGATGTTCGTGGTGATCACCGTGGCGTCCGTCGCCTCCGCCTTCCGCGCCCTCTGGGCCACGATCACGCCGAAGATACCCACGGCGAGCCAGACCAGGAACGGCGCCGTGTTCACGCCCTCGACCTGCTTCACGACCTCGTAGGAGCCGCCGAGGAAGCCGACGGTGATGAGCAGGTATCCGATGTGCCGGAGCTTCATGTCGCCCTCCTCACCCGAACACGATGAACAGCGAGTAGACCACCCCGACGAGCGCTTCTCCGACGATCAGCCCGGCGGCGATCGGCACTCCGACGTCCTCGCTCCACAGCTTGCCCAGCTTCCAGTCCGCCCCGACCCGGAGCAGCGTGCCGATCGTGTAGGTGAGCACGATGTTGAACGGGAGGTAGAACCCCAGTCCCACCAGAACGCCCAGCCCCCCGATGCCGCTCGCGCTGAGCAGGGCCCCGAGCCCGGCCCCCGTCAGGTACTTGTCCCCCGGTACGTCGCCTCCGAGGATCCCCTGCACCACGCTGGCGAGAGCCTGTCCCTGGGGCGCCGGGAGCTGGTCGCTGCCGAGCGTGTACGCCTGATGGAGCACTACGATCAGGCCCATGATGATGATCGGACCGATCCAGGTCCCGAGGAACTGGGCCTTCTGCTGCTGCTTCGGGATCGCGCCGACCAGGTATCCCGTCTTGAGGTCCAGCATCAGATCGGTCGCCTGCGCCATGGCGACGCACATGGCGGCCCCTACCGTGACCGACGCGATGATCGATGCGCGGTCCCCGATCCCGCTCGTCACGAGGATGAGGATCGTCACCCCGATCAGGGTCATCCCCGAGAGAGGCGACCAGTTGGTGCGCCCGATGCACTCGGACAGCACGACCCCGGCGACCCAGATCCACAGGGTTCCGAGCAGCGCCATGGTGAGACCGCGCGCCATGCCGACCTCGGCCACCGCCGTCCACGAGATGATCGCCAGCACCACGAACGCGGCCGCCAC
>NZ_JBZQEK010000078.1:0-6891 GCF_058719085.1 Candidatus Benthicola sp. | reverse complement strand
TCGGCTCCACTTCCGCCCGGACGGGCGACCGACGCACCGCGCGGTAACGCGCGCCGCTAGCTCAACAGGCAGAGCAACTGGCTCTTAACCAGTAGGTTCGGGGTTCGAGTCCCTGGCGGCGCATTTCGGAACAGCAGGAAGACGCGCGCTCGTAGCTCAGCCTGGATAGAGCGTCTGCCTCCGGAGCAGAAGGTCACAGGTTCAAATCCTGTCGGGCGCATGAAGAGAAGTTGAGGCCACGTCGGTTTCGGCGTGGCCTCTTCGCATCCAGACCGCCGCAGAACGGATCTCCGTTTGGTTCTGCCGCGTGCCTGCCAGGGGAGAATGGAGAGAAACCGACGGGCCGATTGGCCGCGCGGATCCGGAGCCCCGCAAGTTGTTGCGCCGGATCGCGTCCGTTACGTTCGTTGGCCGCTGTTCAGAGCAGCCAAACACCGAAGGAATCGATATGAAGATCGGAATCTGGCCCGCCATCGGGCTCATCGCCTTCACCGCCCTGGTGACGTGGGGGATCTCCCGACCGCAAACCGCCTCGCTGGGTCCGGCCGGGCAGCTCGAGCAGGGCGAAGTTCTCGCCAGGATCGGTGACTACGAGATCACTAGGCAAGAGGTCGAGGAAGTCGCCCCGGACCAGTTCATCCAGGTGAAACAGCAACTGTACGATCTCACGTCGCGGGCTCTCGACCAGGCGATCGACATGAAGCTCGTGGAGCTCCAGGCCGAGGAGGAAGGGATCGATGAGACCGCGCTGCTCGACCGGGAAGTGGGTTCGAGGGTCACGCAGCCGACCGAGGCGGAGATCGATTCCGTCTACGAGGCCTATGCCGACCAGCTGAATGCTCCGCTGGACAGCGTCGCCCCGGCGATCATCGGGTTCCTCACCCGACAGGAGCGAACCGTCGCGATGCAGGCCTACGTCGCGCAGCTGAGGGCTCAATACGACGTGACGAACCTGCTGGAGCCGGCGCGGATCGACGTGGAGGCGATCGGTCCGAGCCAGGGGCCGGAGAACGCACCGATCACCCTGGTCGAGTTCTCGGACTTCGAGTGTCCCTTCTGTGTACGCGTCCTGCCGACCCTGGAACAGGTGCGGGCGACCTACCCGGACCAGGTGCGCATCGTCTATCGCCAGTTCCCGCTCAACTCGATCCACCCGAACGCCCAGCTGGCAGCCGAAGCGTCTCTTTGTGCGGATGCCCAGGGCATGTTCTGGGAGATGCACGACGCCATCTTCGAAGTTCGAGGAAAGGCGAACGCGGAAGAGCTCAAGGCGATGGCCGCGGATCTCGGCGTCGATCCGGAGCTCTTCGACGCCTGCCTCGATTCGCGCGAGTACAGGGACCGCGTCGCGGAAGACCTCGAGGCGGGTCGTCAGGCGGGAGTGACCGGTACCCCGGCCATCTTCATCAACGGTCGATTCCTGAACGGCGCCCAGCCGTTCACCGTCGTGCAGCGCGTGATCGAGGACGAGCTCGCACGGTTGGGCGCCGCGGGCGAGAGCCGCGGAGCTTCGGGAAGCTGAGGATCGCTTGGGCCGACTTCTCCTCCTCGTCGCGGTCGTTGCCGCCGTCGTCTTCACGGCTTTTCCGGACATCGATCTCTGGATGTCCGCTCAGTTCTTTCGACCCGGGGACGGCTTCTACCTGAAGGAGGCCGGTTGGGCGGTGGGCCTGTACGAGGCGGTGCCCATCATCGCGATCGCGATCAGCGTGACCTGCATTGCGCTTCTTTTCAGCAACCGATTTCGCGGCCGCCAGATCGGCGGTTTGTCGAACCGCTTTCTGGTCTTCGTCCTCGTGGCCCTCGCCGTCGGACCGGGCCTCGTCGTAAACGCGGGATTCAAGGACCACTGGGGTCGTGCGCGCCCGCGCGACGTGACCGAGTTTTCCGGCGACAAGCGATTCACGCCGGCGCTACGGCCGACGAATCAGTGCGAGCGGAACTGTTCGTTCGTGGCGGGGCACCCGTCCGTGCTCTTCTGGCTGGCGGCTCTGGGGTATGCGGCGGTGAAAGGCCGGCGACGAAACGAGATCTTCCTGCTCGCTGCGACACTCGGCCTGATCGGAGGATTCGGCCGGATCGTCCAGGGAGGTCATTTTCTCAGCGACGTCATCTTCTCCGGCATCGCCGTCTTCACGGTCGTGTGGCTGCTCGCCACCCGGGTCTTCAGGCTGGACGACCGACCGAATGAGCTCGAGCAGGAGCCGGCGTAGCCGGGATGCCCGGCCCCAGGTACCCGCTGACGTCCGGCGGTCCTAAGGAAAGATCCACCCGGCGCCGAAGCTGATCACCCATCGGCTGCCGGTCACGTCCGATCCGAACCGGTATCCGATGTCGATCCGTCCCGTGTCGGCGATCGAGGTTCTCGACCAGCCCGTCCGAAGTCCGATGCCTACGGCGCCGCCCCATCTCGGAGACTGGTTCGCGTACCAGGCGCCCCCGTAGTCCAGGAAGCTGGCCAGCCCGATGCCGGCCAGCCCCAGGACCCGGTCGAAGACGTACCAGCGATGCTCCAGCGTGCCCCATAGCGTCCGCGTGCCGACGAACGAGTGAGGCGCCCAGCTGCGCGGCGGATACTCGAACCCCAGATCGAATTCCTGTCCAGGCGGTGGGTTCTGCAGGATGCCCGCGACGGCGTGAAGGACCGTCGCGTGTCTCTCACCCGGTTTCTGAGCGAACGTCGCCTGCACGACCACGCGCCCGGAGTCCAATCCTGCCGAATTGAACAGGCCGTTGGCTTCCAGCCTTCCATGCACGAATCCGCTGCCAAGCTCGGAGCCCGCCTGCATGGCGAGCGCCGGGCCGAGCCCGGTCTGCTCGTACCCGAAGGCGTTGTGGGCCAGGTTGAGGCCCAGCGCGAGTGTCTCGGAAAGATCGATGTCCTCGGTCGCGAAACCGTTGAAGAACCGGGTGACCATGAAGTGTGATCTGCGGTACTCTCCGAAGACGCCGACGAATCCCTGCACGGTGTCCGGCACCGCCATCGACGTGTCCGCCACCAGGACGTACTTCTGCCTTCGATACTCGCCGAGGACTCCGATCCGGGTATACGCGCGCGGAGTCGCACGGGCGGCGAAGCCCGCCACCAGGCGATGGGCGCCGTAATCGCGCCAGTATCGGGTCGTATCCGTGACCGTGCTCGACTCGACCCGGTACTGGAGTGCCTGTCGGGCGCCGGCCTCGCCGTTGTAGAAGACGGCGTAACGATCGCCGAAGGACCGCCACGGATCGCCCGCGAACCAGTCTCCGAAGTTTCCATCAGACAGCGCGAAATACCGCCCACCGGCATTGATCTCGCTGCCCGCGACTCTGCGGACGTTGGCCGCGAACTCGAATCCGTCCCGGTCGACATCCTTGCGCCACGCCGCATGACCCAGGTTGCCGGTGCCGAGTACGTTGGACTCCGTAAGGCCGAAGCGCCCCGTCCACGTTCCGTCGCTTGCGATGTTCAGCTGAATGATGGGCTTGGTGCTCCAGGCGTCACGCGTGTGCACCCGGGTCACGAATTTCCCGTCGACGGTCAGCGTATCCACGTCGACCTGCCGGAACAGGCCGAGGGTGCGGAGATTCCTCTCCGTTTCGTCAGCCAGAACCGAATCGTACGGCTGTCCGGCCTGCAGAAGGATCTCTCGCTCGACGACGAATCGCTGCGTCTTGATCCGCAGGCCGTTGGCGAGCCGGAAGACTCCCGTGTTTCTCGCCTCGGTCGGCGAAAAGACGTTCTCGGTCACGATCGCGATCGAGTCCACGACCGGTCCCAGCGTGTCCGCCGGCACGACGGGCACGTCCTGGCCGCGGACCGACGTGGCGAGCGTCAGCAGCCCGACCGCGAAGCCCGCCACGGCGAGCCGGCGTCGCCGGGCGCCACCGACCGGGGGGGCGTCCCGCAGCCACCTCTTCTCGTGACACCCAGGGAGCGGAACCAAACGATCTCCGGTATATGACCTACCCGATGGACCTGCACTCGACGATCGAAAAAGATAACTTGGCGGGGGTTCGGTCACATCCACGCGCTGTGAGCGCGCTGTGCCCTACATACGGCTCGAACGGGAGAGACCATCATGCGGCGATCTCTGGGGTACGTGTTCATGGCCCTGTGGATTGCGGCCTGTGCTCCTTCGTCCGAATCCATCGTGACCGGTGCGCCACCCCTTCGGGCCTTCGGAAACGAGCCCTTCTGGAACGTGGAATTGTCGGAGGATGGCGGCATGGTCTACTCCCGCCTCGGCGAGCCCGGGATCACGTTTCCCTACGCCGAGCCCAGCCGCTCCGGGGACTCGATACAGGTTCTCCAGTACGGACCCGTGACCGACGCTTCGGGAGATCACCAGATCGAGGTTCGGATCGAGGAGGAGGATTGTCCCGATACGATGGCCGACCTCATACACCCGATGCGGTCTACCGTGGTGGTGGATGGCGAGACGCTGCGCGGCTGTGCCCGACCGCTCGATGACGTGCCCGAGGAGCGACCCTAGCTCTCTTCGCTGCCCTCCACTCGCTGTGGAGCCTCGGGTTCGAGCCACTCCAGAAACGTCGCGGATTCCCAGACGAGAAGAACCTCATCCGAGCCCCGCTGCACGATCACCGTGATCACCGCTCCGTTCGACGGATCGACCCACTGGTTCATCCATTCCCCCTCCCCGTTCGCCACCGCGGTGCAGAAATCCTCGGTGAACGGATAATCGAAGCTCTCCGCCGGGGTGAGAAGCGGATAGGCCAGCTTCACATAGTCCCGATAGGTCCGGTACTGGCCTTCACAGTCGCCTTCGTCGATGTGCAGCTTCACGACGTGCTGTCCTTTGACCATCCCGTGCGCGCCCAGCAGCGCGTAAAAGGCCACGCCCGGTTCGTCGAGCAGCGCCTCGCGGTAGGCGAGCACGATGATGCCGTTGTCGAGAGAATCAATCTTTGCCGGTTCCCCGTAGCGGGCCCTGATGTCCGACTCCGTGGCTCCCCACGGGATGCCGTTGAACCCGTCGATCGAACTCGACGCTCGATGCTGGGCCTGGAGGGTCGAGACGGTGACCAGCAAGAGCAGAAACGCCACGACGGCATCGATCCGGGCGGTCTTCATGGGCCCCTCCACGGAGGGCAAGGCTTCGCTTGCGCACGGGGACTTCCCCATTAGATTACCCCGCCCTTCGCAGGCCGGGTCCGGGAAAGGTCGATCAACTCGACCGGGTCCGCAACGCGAGGGGTGAGTCTTCCATGGATCCCGGAGGCGATCGCCCTGCCCGCTCGGGCCACGGATCGGGAAGTACGAGCTCGGGTGGCGGAATTGGCAGACGCGCAGGATTCAGGATCCTGTGGGAATAATATCCCGTGGGGGTTCGACTCCCCCCCCGAGCATTGGGCCCAGGTGGCGGAATTGGCAGACGCGCCAGCTTGAGGGGCTGGTGCCCGTTTCGGGCGTGGAGGTTCGAATCCTCTCCTGGGCATGCCGAACGTTGGACGACGCGGCTCGAGCGCGCTCAGCGCCTGAAGCCGCGTTTTTGACCGAGCGCCCGTAGCTCAACTGGATAGAGCACCTGACTACGGATCAGGAGGTTGGGGATTCGAATTCTCCCGGGCGCATAAGGACGCACCCCTTTCTTCCGCGAGTGGCGCGGTGGGAAGGGGTGTTCTCGTTCCGGTCCGATCTGCCCACCGATACTCGCTTCAGGAAGAGACACCTTCTGAGAAGGAATAGTGCCGGTGCGTCTTGAGCGGCCGTCGGCTCAGGCCGCCTGCCTGCGGCGTTTGGTTCTGCGTCGCTTCAACCACGCGAGAATGGATCCCCTGTGCCTACGGATCCAACGGAGCCTCGCGCGAAACGAGGTCTCTTCCTGTAGGCCCTTCAGAATATCGGCTTTGGACTCTATCCGGGCCGTGTACAACCTCATCGCGTCGGTACAGATAACGGGCCTCGCCGTCATCTCGGCGATCTCCCGCGCCTGTTGGCGGTTGCTCTCGAGGAAGATGATGGCGCGGGCTTCGACATATGCCTCTGCCTTGAAGGCGGCATGTCGTCCGGCCGCGATCCTCTCGGCCTTCGTGGCGTATTGCATCATCACCAGGTGGCCGTACTCGATTCCGTGGCGAGCGAGCCATTCCTCCGTAGCGGCACGGTATTTTTCCAGCCGGGCCGTTACGAGCGTGCCGATGGGGAAGGCCGGGCGGATCCGTGGACGCACCGTGCTGATGAACTCTACGTAACGGGGGCCGTCGTCGTTCTCGGCTTCGGTCGGATCGCGGCACAGAAGACCGTCGATATCCACGCAGGCGTCACCCAACATGGCGTGGTGCATCAGATTCCACTCGAACATGCGCGGGTAGGAGAGCGAAGCCCAATGATGATCCACGAGCGCCTCGCTTCCGGGCTTCACGTACACCGCTGCGTAGCTGATCGAATGCGGCGTGTGCGCCCCTTCGATCAGGGCGCGCACCTTGTTCAGCTGCCGGCCCGTGAGCACGCTGTCGTCGACCACGAGGACGCGCCGGGGGCTGCGGAGAAGAGAATCGTCCCCCGGGGCCGCGAACCGCCTTCCACCTCCGAGGATGTGACCGGAGAGAAGGCCCTCGACATCGGTCATGGGGACGTGCTTCAGCAGCGATATGAGACTCGCCACGAGAAGTCCGCTGCGCGGGATGCCGACGACGACCTCGAAATCACCGGGAAGCGTATCCAGCCACGACCGGATATCTCGCCCCAGGTCCTCAATGCTCCGGAAACAGAATTCTCCCAAGAGCCCGTCCCTTTCTCATTGTCCCGAGGCTTCGATCCGGTGAGCAGCTGCCACCCAAAAGTACAACAAAACACTCGGAGCAGGGTCCTTTCCCGGGCGCATAAGGACGCACCCCTTTCTTCCGCGAGTGGCGCGGTGGGAAGGGGTGTTGTCGTTCCGGTCCGAT
>NZ_JBZQEK010000077.1:0-14991 GCF_058719085.1 Candidatus Benthicola sp. | reverse complement strand
TGCACGCCTTCCGTTGACACTCTTCGCGTCCCGGAGTGAGCTTTGGCCACGGTGAGGTGCACGACGGCCGAGGGAGGCCCACGGACATGGACGCTGGACACATCACACCCGGACTGTTCGGCTTTCTGCGCGAGCTGAAGAACAACAACGACCGGACCTGGTTCGAGGCGCATCGGTCCTCCTACGAGGAGGACGTGCGCGAACCGCTGCGAGCCTTCATCCGCGACTTCGACCCGAAGCTCGAGTCCGTCAGCCCTCACATGGTGGCCGATGACCGGAAGTCAGGGGGATCTCTCTTCCGCATCCATCGGGACACCCGCTTCTCGAAGGACAAGAGCCCGTACAAGACGTGGGCTGCCATCCAGTTCCGTCACGAGGCGGGCAAGAACGTCCACGCGCCCGGGTTCTATCTGCACCTGGAGCCGGGCAACGTCTTCGTGGGTGCGGGCTGCTGGCACCCCGACAGGGAGGCGCTCGATCAGATCCGCGACGCAATCGTGGACGACCCGGAGGCGTGGTTCGAGTCGCGCGACGCGGTGCTCGCGGCCGGATTTCAGATCACCGGCGATGCACTGAAGCGACCTCCCCGGGGCTATCCGGCAGAGCATCCTGCGATCGACGACCTGAAGCGAAAGGACTTCATCGCGATCCGGAGCCTCACGGAGGCGGAGGTGCTCGATCCGGGCTTCGTCTCCGTCTATGCGGAGCTGTGCGGTCAGGCCGCGCCCCTGATGCGCTTCCTGACGACCGCACTCGGCCTCCGCTTCTAGGTTCGTCTGCCGGAACGGAGGGATCGATCGGCTCGGCAGTCGGCTGCACCGCCCGACTGGACATGGGCCCCCCGCAGGCCGAAGTTGAAGATGCAACCGTTCGCGGTCCGGATCGTCCGAGGGACCGGCCCGCGTACTGATCACGAAACAGAGAACGAGGCACAGCATGCAGCGAAGAGCTCGATGGGCTCTCGTGGCCGTGTGCGCGTCCGCGACTGCCCTCGCGGCAGCCGGGTGCCAGCGGGACGAGTCGCCCGACACGCAGGCGTACGCCGCTTCCGAGGCGTCCGACGCCGCCGGCGATGCGCAGACGACGGCTGCCACGTGGCCGGTGGTCACCGTCTACGCGTCGCCTACATGAGGCTGTTGCGAAAAGTGGGTGGGTCACCTGCTTGACAATGGATTCGAGGTTCGGACGGAAGACGTCAGCGACATGACGCCCGTCAAGGCGAGATTCGGGGTTCAGCCGGAGCTTCAGGGCTGCCACACGGCGCTGGTCGATGGCTACGTGATCGAGGGGCACGTGCCGGCCGCGGACATCGCTCAGCTGCTCGAAGAGCGTCCCGATGTGAAGGGTTTGACCGTCCCCGGCATGCCGAGGGGATCGCCCGGCATGGAAGGTCCGGTGAGCGAGCCGTACGACGTGCTCGCGTTCGACTCAGAGGGCCGCACGGAGGTGTTCAACAGCTACCGTCCGTGATCGGCGATCACCGGGCCATGGCGGAAGCGGGGGACGCATGCGCATGCGTCCCCCGCGCTGCATCCGGACCCGGGCTCTTCACGGTTTCCGTTCCGAGGGCCACGGCTCTCCCGGCCGGCAGGCTGCGGGCGGACCCTACGGCACCGAACCTGCGATCCCTCTGTCTGAACTCTTCCACGGCCAGCGACAGTTGCGCCGGGGCGAAGGCGGGCCACGGCACGTCCGTGAACACCAGCTCCGCATAGGCGCTTTCCCACAGCATGAAGTCGCTGAGGCGTCGTTCCCCTCCGGTTCGGATCAGGAGGTCCAGGGCGGGGACGCTCGTGGCGGCATGGACGGCCCGATCCAGGGCCCACTGGAACTCACGCCGGGACTTCGGTCCGGCCAGGGCCGCGGCCACGAGGGCGTCCCTCCCCGAGTAGTCGATCGCCAGCCGCAGGAGGAGGCGCGTCCCCGCGGCTGTCCTGCCTTCTGCCGCCGACATCTCTCGAACCACCGTGGGGGGCAACCGATCGCGACGCCCGATCACCTCCACTCGAACCCCGTTCTCGCGGCACCGCTCCGTCTCCGACCTCAGGTACACGCGCAGAAGCCGCATCAGGGAACGGATCTCGGCGGGAGGACGCTTCCAGTTGTCGGCCGAGAAGGCATACAGCGTAAGCACACCGATGCCGAAGCGAGGCGCCTCTTCCACGATCTTCCGGGCGGCCCGAGCTCCCGCCACGTGGCCTCGGGACCGGCTCCGACCCCGGGACTCGGCCCACCGACCATTTCCATCCATGATGATGCCGACGTGCAGCCCTTCCGGCGGTATCGGATGTAAAGCACTCTGCATTGCAAAGTCTCCTGGTGCTCAAAAAGGCGGCCGAAGCCACCGTTGCCTTCAATCTCCGCCGATCCGGCGGAGACCGCTATCCGTCCTCGCGGGTCACCTGAATCAGCGCCTCCATGTGGGCGAGGTACTCCATCAGGCGCTCTCTACCGAGCGCCGTCAGCGCGTACTCCGTGCGTGGCAGCCGGCCGGCGAAGGACTTGTGGCACTCGATGTAGCCGGCGTCCTCCAGCTTGCGGGCATGAGCGCTGAGGTTCCCGTCCGTGATGTCCAGAATCGTCCGCACCTCGGTGAATGCGAGCCGGTCGCTGACGGCCAGGGCGCTCACGATGCCCAGCCTCACCCTCTCGTGAATCAGGGAGTCCAGCGCCAGAGGTGCCTCGGAGATCGTCCTGCGCGCGGCGGTCTCGATCCGCCCCGCTTCGTCCGGGGTGTCCAACAGCTCCTCCGTGTCGACCTTCCGGGCAGCCGCCCGGTCTCTATCAGCCACCGTACCTCCAGGCTATGAGGGCTCCGAACGCCAGGTGCAGACCGCCGAAACCCGCTCCCATCAGGAGGTTGCCTCCTTGCGGGAAAGCCAGGGCGATCGCGCCGAGCAGCATGAAGCCCAGCCCCATGGCCGGCACGACCCGCACGGAGAACGCGCCTCCCGTCACGATTCCGGTGCCGTACAGCAGGAGCCACGTGCCGGGTAGAAGAGAGAAGTGATCTCCCGCGATCATCGTCACGGTGAGGGCCGCTCCGGCCGCGACCGCCGGCATGAAGTTCAGCACGAACTTCCGTCCGGGTCCCGAAAACGCCGATTCCTTGCGCCGCCTCGCCTTCCTGGCGATCGCGAAGCCGCCGATCACCGCCGAGATCCCTGCGGCCACGGACCAGACCAGGAGCCAGCGATCCGCGGAAGCCACGCGGCTCGCCCACACCGACGCGACGAGCCCGACCACTCCCATCCCGATGATGCCCGTTCCGGAGACGGCGGTGAAGGTGCCCGACGCCTCCATCATCCGACGAATGAAGGTGAGGTTTTCGTTCGCCCGGTCGCTGAGCGCGATCGGCGGATCCTCCGAATCCTCCAGGCGCAGTCGTCTCTCCATGACCGCAGGTATACACCGCCGTGCGAGCGATGTCAAGTACTTTGCATAACAAAGTACAGGCGCATACAGCGATCCCGGCTGGCCGGTGAGCGCCCCTCAGTCCTGCCGGTCGGGAGTCGGCACGGTGGAGGGACGGACCAGGAACCCGTCCGCGTCCAGGCCGACGTCGGCCTCGGGGAAGTCGGTGCGGGACAGTTCGTCGATCAGACGTGCCGCACCGCGAGCGGGATCCGGGCGCGGGGACCCGAGGCCCTCCTGGCGAGCGCTCACCACCCGGGCCGCCAGGGTGCGTCCGTCCCGGTCGACCTCGATCGTCAGCACGGGTGCCAGGCCATTCGGCCCCCTGAGGTTAAATCGTTTCCACGTCCAGAAATTGCCGAGGCTGTAAGCGATCAGGCGATCCTCGTAGAGCTCGATCGCCCGCGGGACGTGGGGGCCGTGTCCGAGCACCACATCCGCCCCCGCATCGACGGCCGCGTGCGCGAACTCGTAGGGATTGCCGCGCTGCTCCCCGTAGAACTCCTCATCCTCCCGGGTGACGTGGATCCGATCCGCCCCCTCCGCGCCTCCGTGAAACGAAACGAGGACCAGATCGTGCGAACGGTCGAGGGCTTTCACGATTTCCCGGAGTCCCTCGAGGTCGTGAATGCTGACCGTGCCCTTGTTGGGAGAAAAGGCCGCCAGACCGACGCGGGTGCCGTCGGCCAGTTCCAGGGTGCCGGTGACCGGACCCGGGGGCGCCAGGCCGGCGAAGACGATCCCATGGGCAGCGAGCGCGGCCATGGTCGCGTCGCGTCCGGGCTCGAGGAAGTCTCCGCTGTGGTTGTTCGCCAGCGAAACGAGATTGAATCCGAGATCGGCCAGAATGCCCGCATACCACTCCGGACTGCGAAAGGCATAGCAGGCGTCCATGTTCCGGCAGCGCTTGGACTCCCCTCCCGCGTCGAACAGGGCGCCCTCGACGTTCCCGAACACCACGTCTCCGGAGCGAAGCACGCGCGTCAGTTCGGGCCCGATCAGCGTCTCGACGTCCACCCCGGGGACGATCCTCGGATCCAGGTACGTGGAGTCGGGAAAGGCCGTGCCCATCATGATGTCTCCCACGGCCACGATGCGAACGGAGGCGGAACGTTCCCCCGGGCCGGCCGTCGGATCCCAGCCGAGAAGGCCGGCTGCCGGGCTCTGCGCGGGTATCGCGCCCGGGGTGCAGAGAAGGGCGAGCAGTGCGACTTCGATGCGCCATCTCCGGGTCGCGCACGGCCCTCGTCTTCGCCTTACACCGGGGGTCATCTCCCACCTTTCGTTCGGGTGGGGCGAGTATGCTTCCACGACCACCGGACGGCAAGCCGGAACGCCCACCACGCCGGGGGGGATCCGGAAGGGCTTGCCCCTTGCCGGTCGCCGTCCGACAATGGGGCGTCCGAATGCGGTAGAACGACCAGGAGGCCCGTTGAGACCACACCTTCTTTCGCGTGTTTCCGTAACGGCGGTGCTCACCGTCGCCTGGCTCGCATCGGGCTGTTCGACGTCTCCTCCGAGCACGGACCTCGTCGTCCCGCCGATCACGAGCGCGGCGGCGGCCGGGCCACTATCCGGCAAGTTCGTGTGGCACGACCTGCTGACGGATGACTTCCGAAAAGCATCCGAGTTCTACGGCGGACTCTTCGGATGGACGTTCTCGGAGCCGACCGGCTCGCCCGGCGGCTACTGGGACGTCCGTCTGGAGGGCGAGGCCATCGCCGGCCTGTTCCAGGTCGATCCCGACCGGCTGGACTCGCCTCTGTGGCTGATGTCCGTGTCGGTGCCCGACGCGGACCGCTTCGCCGACCGTGCGATGACGCTGGGGGGCGCTCTCGTCACCGGTCCGGCCGACCTTCCCGACCGGGGCCGGTACGCGGTCATCGAGGATCCGCAGGGCGCCTTCCTGGTGCTCCTGGATTCTTCGACCGGCGATCCGCCGGACGGAGTGACCATCGATGCGGGCCAGTGGCTGTGGACGGAGCTGTGGACGACCGATGCGATCGCGGCGGTCGAGTTCTACTCCGATCTCATCGGGTATCGGTCCGAAGACCTGGCCGGACGACTGGCGAATTCGGAGAGCGATCCGGACGAGGGCGCGACGGCCGACGCACCCCCGGTGTTTCTCGGCCTGTATACCGGGGACAGGATTCGCGCCGGCGTCAACCAGATGTCGGCCGACGCACCGCCCGTCTGGCTTCCCTACGTAGCCGTTCGGGATCCCGACGCCGTCGTCGAGCGAGCCGTCGAGCTGGGAGCGGTCGTGCTGCTTCCGCCCGACGCGGTGAGGAACGGGGAGGCGGCGATCCTGATCGATCCGACGGGAGCGCCGTTCGGCGTTCAGCAGTGGCCACGGCCGGAGGGAGGTGAGCGATGAGCACGATCGCGCGTCGGACGCTGCTGGTGCTCGTGGTCGTGCTCGGATTGGCCGGGACCGGTTGCTCGGGGGCCGGCTACAACACGGGGGTCTACGTGGGCGTGAGCGGACCGGGTCCGTATTGGGGCGGCCCCTACGGACGCCCCGGGTACGGCCCATACCCGGGAGGGTACTGGGGACCGGGTCGCGTGAGCGGCGGGGTGGTGATCACCGGAAGGCCGTGAGGAGCTCCGCGGTCAGAGCGCCCGGAGCGTGTTCGCCACCACGAAGGTGACGACGAAGGCGATCGCGAGCGGCATCAGGGCCCCGAGCGTCGTCCACTTCCGGCTGCGCGTCTCCTTCCACATGGTCAGGATCGTCGTCGCGCACGGGTTGTGGAGCAGCGAGAAGAGCATCAGGCAGATCGCCGTCACGATCGTCCACCCGTGCTCGTCCACCAGCAGCGTCTTCAGCGTGTCGTAGGAAGCCGGCTCCGTCATCATCCCGAGCCCGGCGTACACCATCAGCATGGTCGGAACGACGATCTCGTTGGCCGGAATCGCGATCACGTAGGCCAGCAGGATGACGCCGTCCAGCCCGATCGCCTTGCCGAGCGGGTCCATCCAGTCCGCCGCCCGCTGCGCGAGGCTCGCATCTCCGGCGTACACGTTGCCCAGGATCCAGATCACGGCTCCCGCCGGGGCCGCCACCACGATCGCCCGCCACAGCACGAACAGGGTCCGGTCGATCAATGACGTGTACAGGACCCGAAGCACGCCCGGTCGCCGGTACGGGGGCAGCTCGAGCGTGAACGCGGTGGGCTGTCCCTTGAGCACCGTCTTCGACAGGGCCCACGACACGATCAGGGTGAACAGGATCCCGATCAGCACGACCCCCACGACGGTGCCCGCCGCTACGAACGAGGCCAGAGCCGGGGATACCGACGCGGCCACGAACACGGTGGCCAGCATGATGAGCGTCGGGAAGCGTCCGTTGCAGGGCACGAAGTTGTTGGTGAGGATCGCGATCAGGCGCTCGCGCGGAGAGTCGATGATTCGGGTCGAGATGATGCCCGCCGCGTTGCAGCCGAATCCCATGGCCATGGTGAGGGACTGCTTGCCGTGGGCGCCCGCCCGGCGGAACAGCCAGTCGAGGTTGAAGGCCACGCGAGGAAGATAGCCGAGGTCCTCCAGCAGGGTGAACAGGGGGAAGAAGATGGCCATCGGGGGAAGCATCACGCTCACCACCCACGCGAGCGACCGGAAGACGCCGTTCCACACGAAGCCGGTGATCCAGTCCGGCGACCCGAGACTCTCGAACAGGGCCGATCCCCAGCTCTCGACCGAGAACAGCAGCTTGGCCAGCATCTGGGACGGCACGTTGGCACCGACGACCGTGATCCAGAACACCAGAGCCAGAAGGCCGAGCATGATCGGGAGGCCGAACACCGGAGAGGTCACGATCCGGTCGATCTTCCAGTCGAAATCTCGAGTTCCACCGGAGTCGCGGCTGCGGACCGCCCGTTCCGTGGCTTTCTCGGCCCGCGCGAAGAGGGCCTGAACCGCTGCATCCCGGAAATCGCGCGCCAGGGTCGGGCGCAACGCGTCGGCCCGGGTCACGAGCGCGCGGGCTTCGGCCTCCCGGCCGTCCTCGTGCTCCACGGCGAGCTCGCCCCTCGCCAGCGCCTCCCGGACCCGGTGGTCGCCGTCCAGCAGACGGTAGGCGATCCAGCGGGGCCTCTCCGCATCCGGGGCCGCCGCCGCGGCGAGCGGACTGAGCTCGTCCAGTGCACCGGCCAGCTGCCGGGGAGGCTCGGCGAGCTTCGGCTCGGGCCGAATCTCTCCCTCCGCGACTCGCCAGACCGTTTCCACGAGCTCCCGCATTCCCCGCCCGGAACGCGCCGACGTGAGGACCACGGGCACTCCGAGATCCTCGGACAGCGTCTCGGCGTCGATGCGGATCCCCTTTCGCTCCGCTTCGTCGATCAGGTTCACGCAGACGACGACGCGGCGGGTCACCTCCATGACCTGGAGGACCATGTTGAGGTTCCGCTCGAGTGCCGTCGCGTCGGTGACCACCACCGTGCAATCGGGACGGGCGAAGAGGAGAAAGTCCCGGGCGACCTCCTCGTCCTGCGAGGCCGCCATGAGAGAGTACGTGCCGGGAAGGTCCACGAGCTTGAACCGGGTCTCCCGGAACTCGAAGCCGCCCTCGGCCCGCGTGACCGTCTTGCCGGGCCAGTTGCCGGTGTGCTGCTTCAAGCCCGTCAGGGCGTTGAAAAGGGTGGACTTGCCCGTGTTCGGGTTCCCGGCGAGCGCCACGACCCGGTCGTACCTCCCCATGGAGATCCCCATCCGGGTCAGCTGCTCGTAGGCCGGACAGGTTTCGCACGCGCTCACGACGCCTCCCGCTCACGGGAAGGCTCGTCGCGCGGCGCGGCCGGGCGAACTCGAACGAAGATGCCCTCGGCCTGCTCGTCGCGGAGGGCCACCAGGGTCTCCCGGATGCGGAATGCCCGCGGCCGTCCGAACAGCGGCTCCAATTCGGGCCGGATCGTCGCGCCCGGAGTGACCCCGAGGTCCAGGAGACGCCGTCGGGTGAGCCCTCGTATGCGGTCGTCGATCGCCACCACCTCCGCCACCCGGTCCCGGGGCACGGAGGCCAGAGAGATGACATCGCCCGGTTGCGGGACGATGTCCGGTACCGGGCCGACGTGAACGTTGGCCGCGGCCACGGCTGGCAGAGCGACCTTCCGTCCGTCGATCTGCACGCGAACGAAACCGGCTCGCCGCTCCTCGACCCTGAGGATGGTTCCGCGAGCCAGCCCGGCCGACACGAGCGTCTCGAAGACTCCGGGAGGCTCGTCCTCGAGGTGTGTCACCTCCGCTTCGTCCCCTACCGGATAGTCCGTCAGGGGGACTCCGGGGAGGGGAGCGATCCCACCCTCCGTGGTCGGGATCGGGTCGCCGTGCGGGTCGGTCCGCGGGTGGCCCAGTCGGGCGTCCAGGCGATCGGCCTGGTCGATGGTGAGTCGGTGCTCGGCCCGGTCCGCCGCGAGGTGGATCTCGGTCAGCGGGAGGTCGGTCTCGTCATCCAGGTACCGCTCCCAGAGACGGTGAGCGCGAACCACCTGGAGGGCGTACTCCCGCCCCTCCCCCGTGAGGGTGAGAGCGCCGGCGCGGCTCTCGACGAGCCCCTCGCGCTGCATCTCGCCGAGGAGCTCCGAGGTCGCCCCCTGGCCGAGACCCAGCGCGCCGGCCACGGATTGCGGGGTCGCCGTGACGCCGGTCTGCCGTGAGCCCAACACGTGCTTGAGGGTGTCTTCGACCCGTACGCGATGACGGACCGCCCTCCACCGCCTCAAGCGCGCCGCACCACCGAGGCGCGGCAGCCACCAGGCGATCGCGGCGATGGCCAGGACCCCGATCCACCACAGTTCCGACATCTATGCGTCTCCGAAGAACGTTCGACGTTTTTAGTCTACACTAAAATTCGCTGATCGTTCTCGGAGATGCAATGGGCTCTGCTCCATCCTCGGGAGAGCGGACGCTTCTCCCCACGGCGGTCGCGATCGTGCCCAGGCGGACCATCAGTTCGTGGAAGGCGGCTGGCGTGAGGCTCTGCCGCCCGTCGCTCAGCGCGCTCGCTGGATCCGGATGAACCTCGATGATCAGCCCATCCGCTCCGGCAGCCACCGCGGCGGCGGCGAGAGCGGGGACCCATTCGCGTCGACCCGCGGCGTGGCTGGGATCGACCACGACCGGCAGGTGCGTTCTCTCCTTCAGAATCGGCACGGCGCCCAGGTCCAGGGTGTTGCGCGACGAGGTCTCGAAGGTGCGGATTCCCCTCTCGCAGAGCACGACGCGAGGATTACCGGCGGCGACCACGTACTCGGCCGCGAGCAACGTCTCATCGACGGTGGACATCATGCCGCGCTTCAGGAGCACCGGCCGCGGTTGGTCCCCGATGGCGGACAGGAGGCGGTAGTTGTGCATGTTGCGGGCCCCCACCTGCAGCATGTCCGCATAGCCCGCCACCAGGTCTACGTCCTCGGGTGCCACGACCTCGGTCACCACCCGGAGCCCCGTCTCCTGTCTCGCCTCGGCGAGAAGCTCGAGGCCGCGCCGGCCGAGCCCCTGGAAGCTGTAGGGGGATGATCGAGGCTTGAAGGCTCCTCCGCGGAGCAGCAGGGCCCCGGCCCGCCGGACGGATTCCGCCGCGGTGAGGATCTGATCACGGCTCTCGACCGAGCACGGCCCGGCCATGACGACGAGCTCGCGTCCTCCGATCACGACCTCTTCGACCTTGACCCGGGTCGCCTCGGGCTTGTGGGTCCGCGACACGAGGGGATAGCCGGGGGCCTCGGGCCGCAACTCGACCACTCCGGGCATGGCCCGGAGGGTGTCCGCCACCGCCTCGGCTCCTTCCCCGATGACGCTCACGAAAGCCCCCTCGGAGGTCTCGCTGACCTGGACCCGAAATCCCTCCTGCTCGAGGAAGCGGACGATCTCGGCCTTGGTGCTGAGAGACGCGTCGCGGTCGATTACGGCAATCACGGGCCTGCCTCCTCGCCCCGAAGCTCGCGAAGGAAGGCAGCGGGGTCCCTGCCGTTCTCGATCGCCTCGATCAGGGCGCTTCCGACGATGATTCCATCCGCGTGGCGGGAAAGAGAACGGACATCGCGGGACGTGCGAACGCCGAAGCCCGCCAGCACGGGGAGCGGGCTCGCCGCCCGGACCCGGTCGAGATACTCGCCGGCGCGTGAATGGTCCGCCGCTCCCCCGGTCGTTCCCCTCAGGGTGACGGCGTACACGAATCCGCGGCTTGCCGCGCACACTCGCTCCAGCCGCTCCGCCGGCGTCGCCGGGGTGACGAGCTGGACGAGGGCCACGCCCCTCGGGTCGCAGGCCTGTCGGAGCTCATCCGATTCCTCGAGCGGCAGATCGGGCACGATGAGCCCCGCGACCCCGGTCGAGGCCGCGTCGGCGGCGAGTCGATCGAAGCCGTAGGCCAGGATGGGATTCAGGTAGCTCATCAGGAGGATGGGCGCTTCTCCGCTCGCCCGGCCCACGGTATCGAGGATCCATCGGAGCGTCGCTCCGCGCTCGAGGGCGGTACGGCTCGAGCGCTGAATGGTGAGGCCATCGGCCATCGGGTCACTGAACGGGACGCCCACCTCCACCAGATCGGCTTCCGCACGGGTGGCCTGGAGGATGTCGGGAAAGGAGCTCAGGTCCGGATATCCTCCCGTGACGAACGCGGCGACGGCCGGACGGCCGGCCTCCGTGGCCCGCCGGATCGACGTTTCGATCGGGTGTCTGCGGTCTTCCGCCGCTGCGGGAGTCAGGGACGTCGCCTCGGAAGGACTCATGACGCCCTCCCATCCTCCGCCCGGAGACCGCGGGTCCACTCGTCGAGGATCCCGAGGTCCTTGTCCCCTCGTCCCGACAGGCCGATCAGCACCGACGCACCGGGTCTGCGCCTCGCCACTCGGCGGGCCCCGGCGAGGGCGTGGGCCGATTCCAGCGCCGCCAGGATTCCCTCGGTACCGGCGCACTGCTCCAGCGCCTCCACGGCCTCGGCGTCCGGCACGTTCTCGTACACGACCCGACCCAACGACGCCAGGAACGAGTGCTCGGGGCCGATCCCTGGGTAGTCGAGTCCGGCCGACACCGAATGCGTGTCGCGCACCTGACCGTGCGGGTCCTGGAGCAGAAGGGACCGGCTACCGTGCAGCACTCCGGTGCTTCCGCGGCATGCGGTTGCCGCGTGCTGGCCCGGTTCCGGGCCCGTGCCCCCTGCCTCCACCCCGAGCAGCTCCACCTCCGGGTCTGCCAGGAAGGCGTGAAACAGCCCGATCGCATTCGATCCGCCCCCCACGCAAGCCACCACGGCGTCCGGAAGTCGCCCCGCCTGCTTCAGCATGCCGGACCGGGCCTCGTGGCCGATGACGGCCTGGAGCTGGCGGACGAGCCACGGATACGGGTGCGGTCCCACGACCGAGCCGATGAGATAGTAGGTGCCCTCCGGATCGGAGACCCAGTCGCGAAGCGCTTCATCGATCGCGGCGCGGAGGGTCCGGTCGCCGCTTCGAACGCGGACGACCTCGGCGCCCAGCAGGTGCATGCGCTGAACGTTGGGGCGCTGCCGCTCGGCATCCACCTCACCCATGTACACGGTGCAGGGGAGACCCAGCCTGGCACACGCGGCGGCCGTGGCCACCCCGTGCTGCCCGGCGCCCGTCTCGGCGATCACTCTGCGCGCGCCCATCCGTCGGGCCAGGAGGGCCTGCCCGAGGGCGTTGTTGATCTTGTGAGCTCCGGTGTGCGCGAGGTCCTCCCGCTTCAGCCATACCTCGGCGCCCCACGCGTCTCCGAGGCGCGTGGCCCGGGTCAGCGGTGTCGGCCGACCGACCCAGTCGCGGAGCTCCGACGAGAACGCTTCCTCGAACTCGGGATCGGCGAGGGCTGCCCGCGCCGCCGACTCGAGCGCCTCGAGGGCAGGCATGAGGGTCTCGGGAACGAAGCGACCCCCGTACTCTCCGAAACGTCCTCTCGTGTCCGGCAGGCGCCCCTCGACGAGGTCCGCCAGCGTTGCGCTCGCTCCGGGTCTTCCGCTGACCGTCTCATGCATCGAGTGCGTCTCCTCCTGGATGTGTGCGCGTCCCGCTTCGCCCCGCCGCCGCTCGCGCCGCCTCGACGAAGGCGTGGATACGCACGGCGTCCTTCTGTCCACGTGACCGCTCGACTCCGCTCGATACATCCACGCCGAAGGGCCGAACCGCCGACATGGCCGCGGCCACGTTTCCGGGGTCGAGTCCTCCCGCGAGCACGAGTCGAACCGAGCGCGAGATCCGTTCGGCTCGCGCCCAGCTCGGCCGGGCCCCGCTCCCTCCCTTGCCGGCCGCCTCCAGCAGAACCGGTTCCCCGGGGGCGAGAAGGCTCGCAGCAGCGATCTCCGTCTCGAGATCCGGCCCATCGTGCAGGACCGGAAGGAGTCGAGCTCCCATGGAAACCGCCGCCCGAGCCGCCTCTTCGGTCGGCTCGCACTGGACCCGGTCGGCCGGGAAGACGGAGAGCACCTTCACGATCTCGTCCGCTGCAGGCCGCCAGAACACGGCGACCCGTTCCAGTCCGGGTGGGAGCCCGCTCGCCAGCCGCACCGCTTCCTCGGGAGAAACCCGGCGCGGCGAATCGGCGAACACGAAGCCCGCGGCGTCCGCTCCCGCTTCGGCCACGGCCTGCACGGCGGCCGACGTGCTCAGGCCGCAGATCTTCACCCACACCCCACGGTCCGCGGTCGCACCCTCCCGGCCAGCGGCCAGCAGCCGCCGAAGCCGCTGCCCGGGGTCTCCCGCCCGCATCAGCGACGTGCCGATGAGGGCCGCGTCGTATCCCAGGCGAGCGAGGTGCCGCAGTTGCTCCGGCTCGCTCAAGCCGCTCTCGGCCACCCTCGGGACTCCGGATGGGAAACGGTCGACCAGCGCATCGAAACGCTCCGTTTCGACTTCCAGGGTGGCGAGATCACGGCAGTTCAGACCGACGAGCGCCTGGACTCCCTTCCTGCGGCACATCTCGGCTACCGGACCCGCCCTCTGCAGATCCGCCTCGTCAAACGCCTCCAGCAGCACGAAGAGCCCGCACTCCGCGACTGCCTCCACGCAGGCTTCCAGCATGGCCGTGTCCAGCATCCGCAGGATCAGGAGCACGCCGCCGGCCCCTGCAGCGCGCGCCTCGTAGACCTGGTACGGGTCGGTCACGAAGTCCTTGCGGAGCACCGGGACGGGGGCCGCGGCGGCCGCGATCTCGAGGTCTCGCAGCGAGCCATCGAACTCCGTCGGTTCGGTGAGAACGGAGATGGCGGCCGCTCCCGCCCCGGAGTACATGGTCACCCGGTCCTGGAGCCCGTCGTGCGGGGCCGCGAGCGGACCTCCCGCCGAAGGCGCGCGGCGCTTGACCTCGGCGATCACGTCGAAACCGGAGGAGAGCGCGAGACCGGGCGGAGCTGGAGCCGAAAGCGCCCGGGCACGGATCTCGGCCAGCGGCTCCCGGCCGGCGGCCTCCGCGGATCTCCTGGCGGAAGCCTCGGCCATCCGGGACAGGAAGCCGGCCAGGCGCGGTCCCTCGGCTCCTTCCGGGGTGCCGAAAGTGCGCAGCCGGTCCAGGAGCGTCGCCGCCGCGCCTTCGTCGATGGCCATCGCGGCCGTCTGCAGTCCCTCCTCGAGAGAGCCCGCCCGCCCGGCCACTTCGAGTGCCAGGGCCGCGCCCAGGCACAGGGCATCGCGGTGCGGCCCCGGGGTCCCGGTGAGCGCCCGGCGAAGCGCCTCCGCGTTCTCCCGGGCATCGCCGCCCGCCAGCTCCTCCGGCCGGCAGCGCGGCACGCCCGCGTCGGCCGGGTCCCGGATCTCGAGGGATACCCGGCCCGGCCCTACATCCCAAAGCGAAAAGGGCCCGCACGGCGTCGCCTCGTCCCACCCGGGCTCCCCGTGAACCACGAACGCCCTCTCGATCGGCAGGCCGGAGAGAGTCTCCGCCATCAGCCCCGCCACGTCGGGGTTGAACGCTCCCACGACCATGAACGGCGGCTCGGCGGGGTTGGTGAGCGGGCCGAGCACGTTGAACACGGTGCGGACGCCGAGCGCCTTTCGCACCGGCACCAGCGCCTTCATGGCCGGGTGGTAGTGCGGGGCGAACAGGAAGGTGAACCCGGTACGGTCCAGACACGCCCCGGCCGCGGTCTCGTCCAGCGGGAGGGCGAGGCCGAGCGCCTCCAGCACGTCCGCGCTTCCGCAGCGGCTCGACACGGAGCGATTGCCATGCTTGACGACGGGTTGTCCGGCGGCGGCGGCGAGGAGCGCGGCCCCGGTCGAGAGATTGAGGCTGCCGCTTCCGTCTCCTCCGGTTCCCACGATGTCCACGGCATTCACGCCGTCCGGGATCTCCGGCCGACGGGCGAGGCCTCGCATGGCGCGCGCGAAGCCGCGGATCTCGTCGGGGGTCTCCCTCTTGAGTCGGAGAGCCGCGAGAAAGGCGCCGGCGACGGCACCCGTCAGCCGCTCCTCGGCCAGCGCCGTCATCAGCTCCGACGCCTCGGCCTCCGTGAGGTGACCCCCGTTTAGGAGCCGCTCGAGGATGTCCTTCACGCCCCGGCTCCCATCGCATCCAGGTCCAGGAAGTTGCGCAGCAGCCGATCGCCCTCGGGAGTCAGAATGCTCTCCGGGT
>NZ_JBZQEK010000076.1:0-23430 GCF_058719085.1 Candidatus Benthicola sp. | reverse complement strand
GCGGTGGGGCTCCTCGCCGAACAGGGCCTGCTCGACCTCGATTCTCCGGTGCAGCGCTACGTGCCCACCTTTCCCGAGAAGCGCTGGCCGATCACCACGCGCCAGGTGGCCGGCCACCTGGCCGGGATCCGGCACTACGATGGAGAGGAATTCCTGCTCGCCGAGCGCTACGAGACCGTCCTCGATGGACTCGAGATCTTCCAGGACGACACCCTGCTGTTCGAGCCGGGTGAGCGCTTTTCGTACTCGAGCTACGGTTGGAACCTGATCAGCGCGGTGGTCGAGGGCGCTTCGGGAGAGGACTTCCTCACGTACATGCGAACACACGTCTTCCAGCCGCTCGGCATGCGGCACACGGTGGAGGACGACAACTACCGGATCATCCCGGACCGCGTCCGCTTCTACCATCGGAGCGACGACGGTCGGGTGTACAACGCGCCCTACGTCGACAACAGCTACAAGTGGGCCGGCGGAGGCTTCCTCTCCACTCCATCGGACCTGGTGCGGTTCGGGTTCGCTCACCTCGGCGAGACGATGCTCACCCCCGACATGATCGCCGAGCTCTGGCGCCCGCAGACCACGAACGACGGTGACTCGACCGGATACGGCATCGGGTGGGCTACGACCCTCGAAGAGGGGGACGTCATCCGGGCCGGACACGGGGGCGGATCCATCGGGGGCACCACGGGCTTCCAGATCTGGCCGCAGGAGGGTGTCGTCGTGGCGATCGTGGGCAACATGTCACAGGCGCCGACCGGCGGCCTGATCGCATCGCTGATCGCGGACGCGTTCCTGGACGAAGACGGGCAGGACGGAACCGGGCCCGACGTGTCGGGCGAATTCGAGTGCGCGGCGACCGTGCCCTCGGGCGAATCGGTTGCGGGCCGGATGTCGATGGCCCGGTCGACCGAAGGGTACTGGGGCCGTT
The DNA here is from genome assembly GCF_058719085.1 of Candidatus Benthicola sp. NCBI lineage: Bacteria > Pseudomonadati > Gemmatimonadota > Gemmatimonadia > Candidatus Palauibacterales > Candidatus Palauibacteraceae > Candidatus Benthicola > Candidatus Benthicola sp. Next base: position 22,502 of record NZ_JBZQEK010000076.1, on the reverse strand, counting down.
TCGAGTGGAGCGATGAGAGCGTCGACCGGGTGGTCGTCTCGTACAGCGACGGGGGCCAGACACGCCTGATCACGGTGGACGGAGAGGCCCGCCTGTCGGAGCTGACGTTCGGTTCGCGTGACGCCATGGGTCTGCACGGAAGATTCCGGAGCGGGGGAGCGACCGGTGGCCTCGAATGCGCGGCGCAGTAGCCCGATGACGAACCACAAGGAAGAGGTCCGATGAAGCGAAGGATGGGGTCTAGTGCGTTCGTCGCGTGCCTGCCGATCGTGGTCCTGTTCATGACGCTGGCCTGCGGGCAAGCCCCGCGAGAGGATGCGGCGCCGACCGAGGAAACGGAGGATCCGTACCAGCCGATGCCGTACGTCCAGATCGAGCACCCCGGGTGGTCCCGCAGCGCGACGCTGTATCAGCTCAATACGAGGCAGTTCACGCCGGAAGGCACGTTCCGGGCGGCCGAGGCCCAGCTTCCGAGGCTCAAGGAGCTCGGGGCCGACATCGTCTGGCTGATGCCGATCCACCCGATCGGAGAGAAGAACCGCAAGGGATCCCTCGGCAGCCCCTATTCCGTCCGGGACTACTACGGCGTGAATCCCGAGTTCGGGACGCTCGAGGACCTGCGCCGCTTCATCGACGCGGCGCACGATCTCGGGATGCACGTGATCCTCGACTGGGTGGCGAATCACACGGCATGGGACAACCCGCTGGTCGAGGAACATCCCGACTGGTACGACCGGGACTACAAGGGGGACTACCGACCGACCCCCTGGTGGGACTGGTCCGACATCATCGACCTCGACTACGATCGGCCGGAGGTGCGCCGCTACATGACGGAGGCGATGGCCTGGTGGGTGCGCGAGGTGGGCGTGGACGGCTTCCGGTGCGATGTCGCCGGGTTCGTTCCCGTCGACTTCTGGAACCGGGTCCGGGTGGAGCTCGAAGCGATCAAGCCGGTGTTCCTCCTCGCCGAGTGGGAGTCCCGGGATCTCCACGCCCACGCGTTCGACGCGACCTACGCGTGGAGCTGGAACGACGCCATGCACGGGATCGCTCACGGAACGAAGGACGTGAACGCACTCTACATCTACTACTCGTGGAACGAGGGCGCGTATCCGGAGGGCGCCATGCGCATGACCTTCGTGAGCAACCACGACAAGAACGCATGGGAGGGGACGCAGTTCGAGCAGTTCGGAGAAGCCCTGTACCCGGCCATCGCGCTCTCCGTGGTGGGTGAGGGTATCCCGATGATCTACAGCGGGCAGGAGGCCGGGAACCCGAAGCGACTGGAGTTCTTCGAGCGGGACCCGATCGAGTGGCGCGACCACCCGGTCGGTGACCTGTACGCCCGACTGTTCGCGCTGAAGCACGAGAATTCGGCCCTCTGGAACGCGCCCTGGGGCGCCCGGATGGTCAAGGTGCCGAACGACGCCGAGTCGCAGGTGCTGAGCTTCGTGCGGGCGAACGATCGCGACCGCGTGTTCGCGGTGTTCAACCTGTCGCCGGAGTCCCTGGACGTGCGGCTTCGCGAGGAGCTCTACTTCGGATCGTACACGGATGCGTTGACCGGGGAGCCGATCGAGTTCGTCGAGCCCACGAGGCTGTCGCTCGATCCCTGGGAGTATCGCGTCTGGGTTGGCGCCCCTCCGCGGTCGTGAAGTTCGCTGTGCATACGGCCGTGAACGCACTCCGGGCTCGAACGGGCGCACGAGCGGTCTCGACGCTCGCGGCCCTCCTCGTCTTCAGTTCGGGTTGTTCCTCGGGGCCTCCCGACGCCGCTGAGACCGTGGTGCTGGTACACGGCCTGGGGCGCACCCCGGCTTCGATGCTCCTCCTTCAGGAGCGCCTGGCCGATGCCGGGTACCGGGTGGTCAACTTCGGCTACCCCTCGCGGACCGAGCCGCTCGAAGCGCTCACCGACAGTCTCAGGATCGCGGTACGGGAGTGCTGCCCCGGTCTGGAGGGCGACGTGCACTTCGTGACCCACTCGATGGGCGGTCTTCTGGTCCGGCTCTTCCTGGCGGATCGGGCCGAGCCGTTCGAGGGCCGTGTCGTGATGCTCAGTCCTCCGAACCAGGGTAGCGAGATCGTGGATGCGTTCTCGGACTCCCCCATGCTCCGCTCGGTACTCGGGCCCGCGGGGGTGCGCCTCGGCACCGACTCCACGGGCATTGCCAGCGAGCTCCCGCCCGTGAACTTCAGCCTCGGCATCATCACCGGAGATCGAAGTCTCAACCCGATCTATTCGTGGCTGATCCCAGGTCCCGACGACGGAAAGGTCGGGGTGCAGAGCGCACGGATAGAAGGGGCTGACGATTTCCTGGTACTGCCGGCCACGCACACGTTCATCATGAACCGAACCGACGTGGCGGAGCAGGTCGTCCACTTCCTCCGCTACGGCATCTTCGAGGGTGAGGCCGATGGGTGACCGCTTCGGGGGCAGGGTGGCGCTGGTCACCGGTGCCGCGTCGGGCATCGGAGCTGCCTGCGCGCAGCGGCTGGAGACGCGCGGCTCCGTGGTGTACAGAGCGGATGTGGAATACGATCCGCGGCCGGGCGATGTCCCGGCCGGCTCGCGGAGGGGGCTCGAGTTCCGGCTCGACATTCGTCGAGAGAGCGACTGGGAGAGCGTCATGAAGGCGATCCTCGATCGCGAGGGTCGACTCGATGCGGTGGTGCACGCGGCGGGAATCAGCGGTGCGTCCGCCCTCGCCGACACCTCCCTGGAGGAATGGCGCCGGGTTCTCGAGGTCAACCTGGATGGCACCTTCCTGGCGATCCGTCACGGAATCCGCGCCATGCGGACATCGGGAGGATCGATCGTGGCGCTCGGATCCGTGTCGGGGATCCGTCCGTCGGCGGGGGCGGCGGCCTACTGCACCAGCAAGGCGGGTGTCGGAATGCTCGTGCGGGCTGCCGCCAGCGAGTGTCAGGAGCAGGACATTCCCGTCCGGGTGAACGCCGTGAGTCCCGGCGGAGTGAAGACCCCTCTGTGGCGGACGATGTCCTTCTTCCGGGACCTCGTGAGAGAGCACGGCTCCGAGGCGGCGGCGTTTGCGGCCATGGAGAAGCACGGCGGTCGCCGTTTCGCGGAACCGGAAGAAGTCGCGGAGGCCGTGGCGTTCCTGCTCTCGGACGCAGCGAGCCACATCACCGGAGTGGAGCTCCCGGTGGATGGGGGCTACATCCTGTAGGTCGAACCGGGGCTGGCGCCCTGTACAAGCGAACGAACGGAGTCATCCGATGCGCTTCCTGATCTCGGCCGTGCTCCTCGCGGCCCCTCTTCATCTTCACGCCCAGACCATTCCCCGATTCGAGGATTCGGACCGGGCCGATCGGGTGCGTGCCACCGCGGAGGCAGCCGACGCGAAGTTCAGGGAGTACGCGGAGCGGCAGCACATGCCGGGCTTCGCGTATGGAGTGATGGTGGACGGAGCGCTCGTCTACGGGAACGGGTTCGGACTGGCGAACGTGGCTGCCGGGACCCCGGTGACGACGGAGACCCTTTTCCGGATCGCCTCGATGAGCAAGAGCGTGACGGCGATGGCGATTCTCCAGCTTCGCGATGCCGGCGAGCTCCGTCTGGATGACCCGCTGTCGCTGTACGTGCCCGAGGCGAACGGTCTCCAGCTGCTGACCGCCGACTCGCCGGAGATCACCATCCGGCACCTCCTGACGCACTCGGCCGGGTTTCCCGAGGACAATCCGTGGGGCGACCGGCAGCTGGCCGATACCGACGAGGAGCTGCGGGCCCTCATCCGCGGTGGCGTGTCGTTCTCGAACGCCCCGGGCATCGCGTACGAGTACAGCAACCTCGGATTCGCCCTGCTGGGCCAGGTCGTGCAGGTCGTGTCGGGGATGGACTTCAGGGACTACACGCGAACGCACATCTTCGAGCCGCTGGGGATGAACTCGACGGTGTGGGAGTACGAGGACGCGCCTCCCGGCCGCCTCGCCCTCGGATATGCGTGGATCGATGAAGACTGGGTGAGGGTGGCGCACGAGCATCACGGCGCCTTCGGCGCCATGGGCGGACTCATCACCTCGATCGACGATTTCGCCAGGTACGTTGCACTCCACCTGTCGGCGTGGCCACCGCGCAGCGATCCTGACACCGGGCCCCTCAAGCGGAGCTCGCTCCGCGAGATGCACCAGCCGTGGCGCTTTGCGGGCCTGCTGCCCGACTACCGCTATCCCAGCGGAAGGGAATGTCCAGCGGCCAGCGCCTACGCCTACGGTCTTCGCTGGTTCGAGGACTGCGACGCCCGTGTCCTGATCGGACACAGCGGCGGCCTGCCCGGGTTCGGCAGCAACTGGACGATGATGCCCCAGTACGGAATCGCGGTGATGTCGTTCGACAACATCACGTACGGGGGTACCAGCGGGCTCAATGCGGGCGTGCTGGACGGGATCATCACCACCGCCGGTCTCGAGCCCCGTTCCCTTCCGACCCCCGAACTCCTGGAGGCCCGGAAGGCCGAGCTCATGGCCCAGCTTCCCGACTGGCAAGACGCGCCGGAATCCGGTGTATTCGCCGACAACTTCTTCATGGACCACCGGCTCATCGACCTGCAGCGCGAGACCCGGGCGCTGTTCGACGAGGCGGGGCCGATTCTCGGTGTGAGCGAAGTCCGGGCGCAGAACCAGCTCCGGGGCACGTTCGTGATCGAGGGGGAGAACGCGGACATCCTGGTGTTCTTCACGCTCTCTCCGGAGCGGGATCCACTCATCCAGCAGGTTCGGATGCGTATCGAGAGCGAATAGCCTTTCGGCGCGACCCTTGCAGAGAGATCGACCCGGAATCCATAGTGGCGCAGGGCCCGTCGTGAGCTTCGGCGCGGCGGAACGGCGTCATCCCGAGGACCGAGGGGGTCGCAGGTGAACGACACGCCTTTCGTGGACTACTACGATGTCCTGCAGCTCAGCCAGGGCGCGGACAACGAAACGCTGGAGCGCGTATTCCGGCTCCTCGCCAAGAGGTATCATCCGGACAACCCGACGTCCGGAAACGAGGACGCCTTCCGCGAAGTCCACGAGGCGTACGAGGTGCTGAAGGACCCGGCGCGACGGGCCGCGTACGACGTGCAGTTCGACAAGCACAAGAGCATGCAGTGGCAGGTGTTCGACCAGGACGCCACACGGGGCAGCCACCAGGAGGATCAGAAGATCTTCAGCGGAGTGCTGTCGCTCCTCTACGCGGCCCGGCGAAAGAACCCCGAAGCCGGCGGGCTGGGCGGCGTCGACCTCGAACGGAAGCTCGGAGTTCCGAGGGAGCACCTGGAGTTTCCGTTCTGGTACATGAAGAAGCGAGGCTGGATCGAGCTCCTGCAAAACGGGCAGTATGCCATCACGATCGACGGGATCGAAGAGATCCTGACCCGTGAGGCGACGGCCCCGGTCCATCGCATGATCACCGAGGAATCGGTCGCCGGCGACCGCCAGCCGGAGCGGCCGGCGACGCATGACGACCTGGACGAGCAGGTGCAGGAGACGGCCTGATCCGGAGCCGGAGAACCCGAAGCGGAGTTCCTGGATGACCGACCGAACGTCCCGCGAGTGGGCGAAGCTCGCAGAATACGGAACCACGCAGGAAGCCGAGCTGGCGGCCGGGCGCCTCCAATCGGAGGGAATTCCGTTCCGTATCGATCAACACGGCGCGGCGGGCATCTTCGGGCCCGGCCACTCCGGAAGTTCGGTGCTCGGCGTGACCCTGTACGTTCCGGGCTCGGATCTCTCGGACGCCCGCGCCGCGCTCGATCTGGACGACCCGGACGGGTTCGACGACGCGGGCTGACGTCCCCCGTTCTACCCGCGGGCCCGCCAGGCGGCGATGATCTCGGCTTCGCGGGCCATGAGCGATTCCTCCCCGGAGACCATCCTGACCTGGCGCTCTTCCGATACCACGCCCGAATACCACCACTCGTACGTGTCGCGCACGGTGGTTGCGAGGGGGGTGAAGGCCAGTCCGGCCGAAACCGCCTTCTCGACGCTGGCCCGGGCGGTGCCGTAGTTGTCACCGACCGGAGGGATCCATGGCACCACTTCCGTGACGCCCTGTTGGGCCAGGAACTCGTAGTCCGGGATGGGCACGTACGAGATCGGGTTGGCAAACGCCGCGTGGGCGCCGTACGCGAAGGCGTGCATTCCCATCGGCGAGGCCGGGCCTGCGACGTTGAAGGCCCCCGTCCTCCGCTCCTCGAGCAGACGGACCATGAAGCCGGCCACGTCGCGGGCATCGATGAACTGCACCGGATCGTCGGCTCTTCCGGGAAGCAGGACCTCTCCGCCGCGAGGAAGCCGCACGGGCCAGTAGGTGAATCGGTCGGTCCGGTCACCGGGCCCCACCATGTACGTGGGCCGGGAGAGGATCGCCCGGTCTCCGAACACCTCCGTGATCACCTCCTCGGAGCGGGTCTTCATGACCGCGTACCCGTACTCGAGCTGCTGCATTTCCGTGAGTTCGCCGGACGGGATGTCGCGGTTCAGCGTGTCGGTCTCGAGCAGGACGTCACGGGTGTACGGGTAGTAGACCCCGATCGACGAGGTATACAGGTAGAGGTCGACGGCGTCGCGGAGCAGCTCCGCCGAATCCCGTGCCCACTGCACCCGATACCCGGAGTTGTCGATCACCGCATCCCAGCTCCTCCCCTCGAGGGCCGTGAGGTCTCCATCCCGGTTCCCGGTGAGCTGTTCGACCTCGTCGAACAGTTCGGGATGTACGGTCGGCCGGGTACGCCCGCGCGTGAACGTGGTGATCGAATGTCCCCTCTCGAGCGCGTAGGCCAGGATGTGCGGGCCGAGCAGGCTGGTTCCGCCCAGAATCAGGATGCTCATGGGCGCCGTGCTCTTCCCCCGACGCCGTTCGGTGGAGGCACTGAAGGCCGGCCGGGCCCGACCTCCTCCGATCAAGGCCAGGGCGGCCCCCGCCTTTACGCCAGACTCCAGAAACTCACGACGTGACGTCTTCATCGGTCGACTTTCTTCAAAGGGTTGAGCGTCGGGCAACGCGGCCCTCACGGTGCGGGATCCAGCCGCCACACCGCGTCGCCGGCCAGCAGGTAGAGCTCTCCATCCGCGTCCTCGCCGAAGGAGTATACGTTTCCGACGTCTGGGATCGACCATTCGCGCTGCTCGGTAGCACCACCCTGATCGGGATTCCAGCGGAAGCTGCGCAGCCAGCCTTCGCAGAAGTCGGAGTAGAAATACGTGCCCGCCAGACCCTCGATGCGGGTCCCGCGGTAAACGAACCCACCGGTGATCGAACAGCCGTCTCCGTGATCGTACGAGAGGGCCGGTTCTTCGAATCCCGTCCGGTCACAGGTCGAGCTCCGATAGCACTCCGGTCCCTCCACGACGTTCCACCCGTAGTTCACTCCGGCGCGCTCGATGGGGACGACGTTCACTTCCTCCCACTCGTTCTGTCCGACGTCGGCCACGTAGAGGTAGCCCCCGGTCGGGTCGAAAGCGTTACGCCAGGGATTCCGCACTCCGTACGCCCAGATCTCCGGTCGTCCGCCTCCCCCGACGAACGGGTTGTCGGGGGGAATGCCGTAGGGATCGTCGCCGTCCACGTCGATGCGGAGAATGGAACCGAGCCAGGTATCCCGATTCTGTCCGTTGCCCTGTGGGTCCCCTCCGCTCCCCCCGTCCCCGAGCGGGACATAGAGGAAACCATCCGGGCCGAACAACAGCTGGCCGGCGTTGTGATTTCCATACGGCTGGTCCACGAGGAGGATCTCCCTCTCGCTGGCCAGGTCCAGGGTCAGGCGATCGGCGCTTTCCGTGAATCGAGCCACGTGCGTGTCGCCCTCGGAACCGGTGTAGTTGATGTAGGCGTAGCGGTTCGAAGCGAAGTCCGGGTGAAAGGCCAGGCCCAGGAGCCCCTGCTCGTTCCCGCCGGACAGCCGGTCCCCGATGTCGAGATAGGGGTCGGCCGAGAGCCGTCCGTCCGAGACCACCCGGATTCGGCCGCGCTGCTCCACGATGAACATGCGCGCATCTCCCGCGGGCTGAACGAGCGCCACCGGTCGTTCGAGGCCGCTCGCGACTTCGGTCAGCACGATTCCCTCGGTTCGCGGCAGGGTCGCGGTCATCCCGTCTCCGCAGCCCGCGGCCGTCGCTGCCAGGACCAGGAGCGCCGCCGCCCCGGCCGGTCCTTCACGTCGTCTTCTCACCGATCCCCTCCTGGTGCATCCGAGTTCTTCCGGGGCCTTGCTCCAAGGTACTCTTCTCCTGAACAGGCGGGGTCGCGCAGTTTCTTCCTGCAGCGCGCAGCCGAGCCCCCGACCCCGACGCGAAGCTTGCCAGATGGAGGGGGCGTGGCACAAGGTGAAGCGTCTGGAGTGAACGCGGAGGAAGCGACGTGAACGACCGTATGGGCATCTCTTTGACCGACGAGAAACGGGAGATCCTCGTGGAGGGTGTCCGAGAGCTCTTCCGCGAGGAGTTCGAGCGGGACCTGAGCCCATTCCAGGCCGAGCGCCTCCTGGACTTCTTCGTTCGGCGCCTCGGCCCGCCCGTCTACAATCAGGCGATTCAGGACGCGCGGGTCCACATGCAGCGCAAGCTGGACGATCTGGACGGGGAAGTCTACGAGGCCGAAGAGCCCCTCTGAGCAAGGAACCGACGCATGATGACTGCAAGGGAGGCGCTCGAGCGCCTCCGGGAGGGGAATCGCCGGTTCGCCACCGGTGAGCTGGCCGGCGACGCGCGTCCCACGCACTCTCGCGTCGCAGCCTCCGCTTCCCAGGCTTCTTTCGCCATCATCCTCGGATGTTCCGATTCCCGCGTGCCGTGCGAGCTCATCTTCGGGCAGGGACTCGGCGACCTGTTCGTGATCCGGGTGGCCGGCAACATCGTCGCGCCCTCGCAGGTCGGCAGCGTGGAGTTCGCGGCCGCGAGCTTCGGGACGAAGCTGGTGGTGGTGCTCGGCCACTCCAGGTGCGGAGCGATCCTCGCCACCCTGGAGGAGCTCCGCCAGCCGGTGGAGGACCAGTCGCCGAACCTGCGCTCGATCGTCGACCGGGTGCGCCCATCCGTCGAGGGACTCCTCGACACCGGGCTCCGGGAGGACCCGGACGAGCTCGTGCGCCAGGCCGTGCGAGCGAACGTCCGCGCGTCGGTCGATCATCTGCGTCATGGGTCGGAGATCCTGGAGGGTTTGATCCGAACCGGTGGTCTCCGCGTGGTCGGAGCGGAGTATTCGCTGGAGAGCGGTTTCGTCGACTTCTTCGACGAACACCGGGGGGTGTCCGGTGGGTGAGGAAACGAGCCATCGGGGACGGAAGACGCGCCCCGAACCGACACACCTGCCCATCATCGGCTGGCGTGAGTGGGTCGGCCTGCCGGATTTCGGGATCGACCGGATCAAGGTGAAGGTCGACACCGGGGCCCGATCGTCATCGCTGCACGCCTTCGACCTTAGGGTGTTCGAGCGGGACGGAGAGAAGTGGGCACGTTTCGAGGTTCATCCGGTACAGCGGACGCGCGAAGACACGAAGATGGTGGAGGCCCGGATCGAGGAGTTCCGCTCGGTCCGCACCTCCAGCGGCAAGGCCACCCTACGCCCCGTGATCTTGACCCAGGTCCGGCTTTCGGGCCGTACGTGGCCGGTCGAGCTGACCCTCGCCAGCCGCGATGAGATGGGCTTCCGTATGCTGCTGGGCCGTGAAGCGATTCGCCGCAGGTTCCTGGTGGATGCCGGGAGATCGTACTGCGCCGGGCGCCCCAAGCGCAGGAAGAAGCCGAAGCCGGGACCGCCGGAAAGCCTCGAGCCCCGTGACCCGAAGGAGTCGCAATGAAGCTGGCCATCCTCTCGACCAGTCCGAAGTGCTACAGCACGCGGCGGCTGCGCGAAGCCGCCGAGCAGCGCGGACACAAGGTGAAGGTGCTCAACACGGTCAAGTTCGCGATCGACCTCGAGCGGGGTGAGCCCGACCTGTACTTCCGGCAGAAGCGCCTGTCGCACTACGACGCCGTGCTGCCGCGCATCGGGGCCTCGATCACGTACTTCGGCACGGCCGTGGTACGGCAGTTCGAGCAGATGGACGTATGGTGCGCGAATTCGTCCGCCGGAATCAACAATTCGCGCGACAAGCTCCGCAGCCTGCAGATCCTCAGCCGACACCACATCGGCATCCCGCAGACGGTCTTCGTGCGGGACAAGAGGGATGTCCTGCCGGCGATCGAGAGAGTGGGCGGGGCGCCGGTCATCATCAAGCTGCTGGAGGGCACCCAGGGGATCGGCGTGCTCCTGGCCGAGACCGTGCAGTCGGCGGGAGCCATCGTCGAGCTTCTCCAGAGCCAGCGTCAGAACGTGTTGATCCAGAAGTTCGTCTCGGAGAGCAAGGGCAGGGACATCCGCGCGTTCGTGGTCGGCGACCAGGTCGTCGCCTCGATGCGCCGCGTGGCCCAGGGACAGGAGTTCCGCAGCAACGTGCATCGGGGCGGGCTGACGGAGCCGGTCGAGCTGGATGAGGAGTACCGGGAGACCGCGGTCCGGGCGGCGCAGATCATGGGCCTCAGGGTCGCGGGCGTCGACCTGCTCGAAGCCGCGGACGGGCCCCAGGTCGTCGAGGTGAACTCGTCTCCCGGCCTCGAAGGAATCGAGGGCTGCACCCGGCTCGACGTGGCGGGCGCCGTCATCGATTACATGGCCGCCCAGGTGGACTTTCCGGAGATCGACCTGCGGCAGCGGCTGACCGTCAGCCGCGGATACGGAGTGGCCGAGATCCAGGTTCCCGCCGGATCGGAGTACGTCGGCAAGACGATCCGGGACTCGGGGCTGCGCGAGAGGGACATCAACGTCCTGACCCTGTACCGGGGCACGACGGTCATTCCGAATCCCCGGTCGCAGCGGGTGCTCGAGCCGGGCGATCGGCTGCTCTGTTTCGGAAAGCTCGAGTGGATGCGTGACTTGATTCCTGCCAGGATCCGCCGCACCCGTCGGCCCGCGGTCCAGGAGCTTCCCGATCTGCCGGTGGCGGACGAGTCGCACCCCGAGGATGTCCAGGCGTCCGCCGCCGTGGAATCCTCCGAATGAGCAAGAAGAAGGCTGCGGCCGAGCCTCGCCGGAAGAAGACGATCGACCACTGGTTCGGTCACGAGATCCCCGCCGGCGAGTCCCGCAACGTCAAGCTGGCCGTGAGTGAGAGCTACAGCAGCATGACGGTGCGGATCCCGATTCACATCCGTCGGGCCCGCGAGGACGGACCCGTCGTCTTCGTGACGGCGGCTCTGCACGGAGACGAAATCAACGGCACCGGGGCCATCCGGCAGCTGATTCAGGACGAGAGCTTCCAGCTGGTTCGGGGTTCGGTGATTCTGGTACCGGTGTTGAACCTGCTGGCCTTCGACCGACATTCGCGCTACCTGCCCGATCGCCGCGACCTGAACCGATCGTTTCCGGGCTCGGCGACCGGCAGTCTCGCCAGTCGCATGGCCCGCATCATCTTCGATGAGATCGTCTCACGGAGCGACTACGGAATCGATCTCCATACGGCGGCCGTGCGCCGTACCAACTATCCAAACGTTCGAGCGGACCTGGAGATTCCCGAGGTACGCCGCCTGGCCGAGTCCTTCGGCTCCGAGATCACGATCAACGCGCAGGGGCCGAAGGGGGCGCTCCGGCGCGCGGCGTGCGCTGCGGGATGCCCGACGATCATCATGGAAGGGGGCGAAGTCTGGAAGGTCGAGCCGACGATCGTGGAGTCGGCGAGGCGGGGCATCCGGAACGTGCTCCGCGGTCTGGAGATGCTCGAAGGCGACATGGAGCGGCCGGACTTCCAGATCGTGATCGAGAAGACCAAGTGGATTCGCGCGAAGAAGGGTGGCTTCATGCAGTTCCACGTCGCACCGGGCGACATCGTGGAGAAAGGTCAGCCACTGGCCACGAACACGACGCTCCTCGGCGATGAGCGGAACTCGGTGCAGGCACCGTTCGACGCGGTGGTGATCGGGATGACGAGCCTGCCTTCGATCAGTCCCGGTGAGCCGATCTGCCATCTGGGCCGGCTGCCCAAGGAATTCACGCCTTCGGATCTGCGCCGGATGCGATCCGAGGAAAACGGGCTCGAGCAGCGGGTATCGGACGATCTCGCGTCGAGCGTTCTTGTCGTCGACCCGGCGGACTGAGGTTCGGCACACCCGAAGCGGAGGACCGGGATGAAGAGAATGCGGTGGATGCTGCTGCTCCTGTTCACGACCGGGACGCCCGCGGCGGCGGTGAGCCAGGACATCGAGGTCCTGGCCCGGGAGGTTCGTGCCGTCGAGGAGGCGTTCGCTGCGACGATGGCGGACCGCGATCTCGACGGGTTCGTTTCCTTCCTCTCGGACGAGGCGGTCTTCTTCACCGGGAGCGTTCTCCGGGGGGCCGCGGCGATCGAGGCCGGTTGGGCCCCGTTCTTCGAGGATGAGGAGGCCCCGTTCTCCTGGGCCCCGGAGCGCGTCGAGGTGCTCGACTCGGGAACGCTTGCGTTGAGCAGCGGTCCGGTGATGGATCCGGCCGGGAATCGGATCGGGACGTTCAATTCGGTTTGGAGGCTCGAGCCGGACGGCCGGTGGCGAGTGGTGTTCGACAAGGGCTGTCCGCCCTGCGACTGCGAGGGGCCATGAGGGAACTGCCATGACGCGTAGCGAGCCCATCGACCCACGGGTGGACGTCGGTCACGTTCACCTCAAGGTCTCCGACCTCGATCGGGCGGCGCGCTTCTACACGGAAGTCCTCGGCTTCGAGGTGACGCAGCGTATGGGAAACGGCGCGGCGTTCCTGAGCGCGGGCGGTTATCACCACCACGTGGGGCTCAACACGTGGGAGTCGGCCGGCGGAAAGTCTCCGCCTCCGGGGTCTACGGGTCTGTATCACGTCGCGTTCCGTTACCCCGACCGGGCCGCGCTGGGCCGAGCGCTCCGACGGTTGCGGCGCCACGCGATTTCCCTGGAGGGCGCAGCCGACCACGGGGTGAGTGAGGCACTCTACCTGCGTGATCCGGACGGTAACGGGATCGAGCTGTACCGCGATCGGCCGGAGGACGAGTGGCCTCGCGAGCCCGACGGTTCGCTCAGGATGTACACCCGGCCACTGGACCTGGAAGCCCTCCTCGCGACCGCGGATGAACCGGGAGACCCGGCGTGAGCACGTGGCGAGATGGACGCATCGAGATCGTAACGGCGGACATCACGACGCTTCACGTGGACGTGATCGTCAACGCCGCCAACACCTCGCTGCTGGGTGGCGGTGGGGTGGACGGGGCGATCCACCGTGCAGCGGGGCCGGAGCTCCTGGAGGAATGTCGCTCGCTCGGCGGGGCCCGCACCGGGGAGGTGAAGCTGACGAGAGGATACCGCCTGCCCGCCCGCTGGGTGGCGCACGCCGTCGGGCCGGTGTGGAACGGCGGTGACCGCGGAGAGCAGGACCTCCTGGCCTCCTGCTACGCGCGGGCCCTCGAGCTGGCGGAGAGCGTCGGAGCGGGGAGCATCGCGTTTCCCGCCATCTCGACCGGCGTATACCGGTACCCGATCGAGGACGCCACCCGAACCGCGATCGAGACGGCGCGCGACCACCTGGACGACTCTGAGCTGCCGGAGCGGGTGGTGTTCTGCTGCTTTTCGGAGACCGATGCGGAGGTCTACGAGCGGATCGCGGGAGAACTACTCGGCGGCTGACGCGGACCTCCACGCAACCCGCGCACGACCTCACCTCGAATCTCCAGCACCTCCGGGCGGCCTCCGTAGTGCTCGGCCATCCCGACGTCGATGCACCACACCCGTCCGCCGCAGTACGACGTGATTCCGCCCTCCTGCACCGTGTGGCCGACCACCAGCCGGTCGACGTCGAGTCCGGTCAGGACCAACTCGAGGGCGTCACACGCCTGCTGCGTCGGCGCGTCCGAGTAGAGCCGGTTCCAGACCGGACTGAGGTCGCCCCGGACCCATTCCGGTTGAGGCGCCTCGCCTCGCAGCCAGGCGCGCGCCGCCTCGTTCATGGCGTCCAGTCCCATGTCGAGGTGTTCGGGAAGGACGCCGCCGTGCGTGAACAGCGTCCTGCCCACGATCACGAACAGGTTGCGCTCGGCGAGGCGCCGGGCGACCGGTCCACCGGGCCGGAACGCCGCGAGCCGCCCCGGCCGGACCGGCTCCGTCGTGGCGAGCACGGAGTCGTCCGATTCGGGCCTGGCCAGCTCCCCGACCACGTATTCGAAATCGGTCCACCCCTCCTCGGTGACGTATCGGTAGTCCAGATACGCGTTCATCAGCTCGTGATTGCCGTTCAGGACGTGGATGGCCCCGCCGGCGCCGGCCGCCTCCGAAGAGAGCCGCTCGAGGAGGTCGAGCACCTCGGGCTCCTGGTTTCCCCGGTCCAGGAGGTCTCCCGTCTGGACGATGACCAGGTCCTCGCCGATCCAGCCGTCCAGGGTGTCGATCGCCCCGGCGAGGCGGAGCGCCGCCCGCGCGGCGGACAGGTCACCATGGAGGTCTCCGATGGCCACCAGCCGCTCCGCTCGCTCGTGCCGGAGGGCATACGGGTCGGGGTCCGTCGCCGGATCACCGGCCCCGGGCTCCCGGCTGCAGCCGGAGAGGGCGAGCCCGGCCGTCACGGCGGCCGCGAGCGCGCCGGCGCGCGCCCGGAAGAAGGAAAGGCGGCGGTGCCTCAACGGCTCATCACCGGAATCCGGATCTGCGACGGGTACTCGGGGGAGTGGTGCACCCGGTTGTGCGCCACCACGCCTTCGGTCTCGTCGTAGTTCCGCCCCCCCGTGTTCAGATTGCGCGTGAAGCGGGGGAAGTTGGAGCTGGACACCTCGACCCTGAGGGCGTGACCGGGCGCGAAGTAGTTGGAGGTCGATAGCGGCCCCAGCTCGACCTCGTACACCTCCCCCGGCTCCATGAACACCTGTCGGTCGTATCCCTCCCGGTATCGCACGCGCTGGATCGTTTCATCCAGGTTGTACGCCCTCCCGTCCGGGTAGACGTCGAGGAGCTTGACCGTGAAGTCGGTATCCCGCGCATCGGAGGACACGAAGAGGGTGATGCCGATCGTTCCGCTCACCTCGAGCCCGTCCTCGAACGGCTCGCTCGTGTAGACCAGGATGTCTTCCCGCAGGGACTCCACCTCGCTCTGATCGAACGCACCCGCTCGGATGGCTCCACCCGTGCAGCAGACGTTGCCGCCGAGCGACATCACGGGCTCCATCGGGTCGTAGGCGAAATCGTCCCCCTCCGACCCATCGGCCGGCGGGTCCATCGACAGCGTGCCATCTCCCGACAGCGTGTTGGCGCCCGTCTCGGAGCCCAGATACAGCGTGATCGTCTCCGCGCCCTGCGGCGGCCACGAGTCCGACGCATTCCACTCGTTGGATCCCATGGTGTAGTAGCGGACGCGCGGCAGCGTATCGGTGATTCCGTTGGGCTCGCCCTTGAGCCAATGGTCGAACCAGCTGTAGACGAGAGCGTCGTAGTCCCAGCGCGCATCTCCCACGCTGCGCTCGCCGACCACCGTCTCCTCCCCGGTGCGCCAGTACGCACAGTGGGTCACCGGTGCGACGAGCGCGTACTGGTTCTCCCTCGTCTCGGCGTCCACCCCGTTTCGCCTCACGTGGTTGAAGATCGCGAGGTTGGGCCCGATCGAGACATCGTACCAGGACATCAGCCACAGGCTCGGGACGCCGAACGGTTCATCGTCGTGGTACAGGCCGCCCCGATACCAGGCCGGGTCGTCGGGTGTGCGCTGGATCATCCGGCCGCCGGTGGCCACGGGGGCCGAATCGGCGTAGATGCCCTCCGGCCCGTCCACGCTTCGCATGAGATCTTCGAGCGGCAGGTGCCAGAAGGCCTCCGGCCAATCGACGCGCGGCATCTCCGGCGCGAGGTCGAAGTAGCGGGACAGGCGCACCCGATCGTCCGGATCCAGGTCCGGGTCGAACTCGGGCCGCTGGGTGTTCTGGACTCCGTAGAGCCAAGAGAAGAAGAGCATCTGCTCCGCCCCGCCGCGATACCAGTTGCCCTGCTCGTACCAGTCACCGATCCGCCCGACTCCGGCCCCGAAGCCGGCCGGGACCATGGCCGCGTGCGCCGGGTGGTCGAGAGCGGCGAGGCCCATCTGCCACTCCGCCGTGGACGAGCAGCCGAACGTGCCGACCTTGCCGTTCGACCACGATTGCCCGGCGATCCAGGTCAGGGCGTCGTAGCCGTCCGTCTTCGGCGGACCGAGGATGTCCCACTCGCCTTCCGAGAAGAACTTCCCGCGCTCGTTCTGGTTCACGTACGCGTAGCCCCTTCGCACCGCTTCCAGCGGAGCCCGAAGGCTGCGGGCGCTCAGCTCTCCGTCCCTCCAGAGGTTCATGTTGTAGGGCGTGCGGACGAAGATCGTGGGCACGGGCTCGGAGTCCGAGGTCTTCGGGCGGAAGATGTGCGTGGCCAGCCTGACGCCGTCCCGCATCGGCATCATGACCAGCTCCTCGACGACCGCGATCTCGTGGAGCTCATTCCACAGCTCCTCCGTCTGGCGATCCGCCGATTCTGCCGGAGGGGCGGGATCGTCCGCGGGGGGCTCCGGTTCACAGGCGAAGATCGGGGTCAGCAGGAATACGAAGGAAACGACCAGCGGGGTGCGGAATCGGGTATTCATGGCTCGGCCTCGCGCAGGGTTAGAGCCTTCAGGATACGGGTCTCCGGGGCCGGTGTCGATGTGACCTTGCGAGTCCCCGTCTGGCGTCCGGTCGACCCGGCGTCCATCCTTGACGTGTGGGTGACGGAGGCACGGTTGGGCACATGGCCGAGGGAGAGGACGATGATGACGTGGCCCGAAGTTCTGAGGGCAGCGAAAGAGGGAAATCCGGAACCGGAGCGTCGCGTGGAGCGAACCGAGGAGGAATGGCGGGAGCGCCTCACGCCCGAGCAGTACCGGATCACTCGTGGCCGCGGAACGGAGCGCCCGTTCAGCTCCGAGATGTGCAGCCTGTTCGAGCCCGGCCTGTACGCCTGCCTGTGCTGCGGGACCCTCCTGTTCGACTCGGACGTCAAGTTCGAGTCGGGAACCGGGTGGCCGTCCTTCACCCAGCCGATCGACTCGCGGGCCGTCGCCTACCACCTCGACGACTCGTTCGGCATGCAGCGTGTCGAGACGATCTGCAACACGTGCGATGCCCACCTCGGGCACGTGTTCCCGGATGGTCCGGGCCCAAGCGGCCTTCGCTACTGCATCAACGCCGTGGCACTGGAGAAGGTCGGGAAGGAGGTTGCCGAGGCTTGAGCCGCCGGCCTGCGCTGCGTCGACGCGGCGGGGCTGCAGCCGTCACGTCTTCGGCCCCGGTCTTCGTCCTGGCTCTCGGGCTCCTCAGCGTGATCCCGGGCGGCGCGAGAGCGCAGGAGGCCCTGCCGGCGGCCGATCCGGGGGCATGGCTGCTGGCCTTCATCGATGTGGAAACGACCGGCCTGGTTCCGGGCTACCACGAGATGATCGACCTCGGGATCGTGATGACCGATCTCGACGGGCTACCCGTCGACAGCCTGTTCCTGCGAATCCAGCCGCAGCACCCAGAGCGACTGTCGGAGGGCGCCCGGGAGGTGAACGCGTTCGATCCAGGGCGCTGGAGGGAACTGGGCGCCCTGAAACCGGCGGCTGCCGCGGACAGCCTGCGCAGCTTCCACGAGAGGGCCGCCGACGGACGTCAGGTCCTGCTGGTCGCCTTCAACAGCTGGTTCGACGCGGCGTTCCTGGACCACCTGTTTCGCGCTGCCGGCGGCAGCTGGCGCGAGCTGTACTACTACTTCGTGCTCGACATACCTTCGATGGCGTGGTCCCTCGGCTATCGAGAACTCACGGGGGCCGCGCTGTCCGCCCGACTCGGAGTCGAGGACGAGCCTCACGTGGCCGAGGAGCATACCGGGATCACGGGCGCGAGGTTGAATGCGCGTCTGTATCGTGCCCTTCGCGAACGAGGCGTTCCGTCGCCGGTCCCGCAGTGAGGGGCGACGCGGATCCGCCACGCCACCTCGCTGCGAGCATCCCTGACCGGAGGAGATCGTGGAGTTCCAGATCACACCCGCCCCGTCCGGAGCCACCATCGTACTCGTGCTGCTCACGGTTCTCTTCGCAGTGATGACGCTCGGCTTCGGGTGGCTGACGGTCTCCGCCACCCGGCCGAGCGTGGTGCTTGATGGCTCATCGATGACGCTGAGAGCCCCGCTATACGGTCGCTCGATCGACCTTTCGCACATCCGGCTCGACGAAGCCCGAGTCGTCAACCTCGACGCGAGCGCCGACCTGAAGCCGAAAGGCCGGACGAACGGCATCGGCCTTCCGGGGCTCGGAATCGGCTGGTTCAAGCTGGCGAGCGGAGAAAAGGCGCTGGTCGCCATCACCGCGCGCGACCGCGTGCTCCACCTTCCGACCGACCAGGGGTACTCCCTGCTCCTGAGCCTCGAGCGTCCGGAGGCATTCCTCGAGAGGGCGCGGCGGTCCGGAGGAGGCGCGTGAGCGGGATCTCCGACACGCCGGCCCCGCCCTACTATGCCGTGATCTTCACGTCCCGCCTCGCCTCCGAACATTCCGGCTACGGAGAGATGGCCGGGCGGATGGAAGAGCTGGTTCGCCGGCAGCCAGGGTTTCTCGGTATGGAATCGGTACGGGAGGGTGCGGTGGGCATCACCGTGTCGTACTGGGAATCCATGGAGGCGATCGACCGCTGGCGAGCGGAACCGGAGCACCAGGTCGCGCAGCGGCTCGGGCGCGAGCGCTGGTACGAGGAGTACGCGATCCGTGTGGCGCGAGTGGGCAGGGTGAGCGCCGCCTCTCCGACTGCCGGTTGACCTCGTTCATCTCCTCGCGGCCGCGTGCACTGTTTCCGTAGATTGATGGTGGAGCCACAGTCTTGACCGACACCTCCGGACGACCCCTGGAAAGTCAACGCCACATAGGACTGTTCGGCGCCACCTCCCTCGGGGTGGGTGCGATCGTGGGCGGCGGGATCCTCGCCCTGGCCGGCGTGGCGTTCGCGGCCGCGGGGCCCGCCGCGATGATCGCCTTCGCGGCAAACGGGGTGATCGCCTACCTGACCGCGATGAGCTTCGCGGACCTCTCCCGGCGGTTTCACGAGTCGGGCGGGGTCTACACCTACGCCAAGAAGGTCCTCAACATCGAGGTGGCGTTCCTCGTCGGCTGGGTGGTCTGGGGCGCTTCCGTGGTAGCGGGCGTCCTGTACGCGCTCGGATTCGCCGCCTTCGCCACCGAGGGACTCATCCGGCTTCTCGGTCTCATGGGCGGAGCGCCGGAGTGGGCCCTCGGGCCGGCGCTTCCCGTTGGACTCACGCTCGCCTCCGTGTTCGCGTACACCCTGATCCTCGCGCGGCGGGCCGGCGGCGCCGGAACCGTGGCGAACGTCGGCAAGACGATCGTCTTCGCCGTGCTCATCGGGGCCGGGATCGTGGCGTGGCTCGGCGGTTCGCCGTCGGAGCTTCTGGGTCGCATGCGGCCGTTCGCGCCCCATGGCTCCGTCGGAATCCTCGCGGCGATGGGGTACACGTTCATCGCCCTGCAGGGATTCGGACTCATTCCGACCGTATCCGAGGAGGTGAAGAACCCCAGCCGGAACATTCCGCTGGGGATGTACCTCTCCCTCGGAATCGCGCTCGCGATCTACCTTCCGCTGCTCTTTCTGATGGCCACGGTCGGGGCGCCTCCGGGGGGGATCGAGGCGGCAGCCGCGCGAAACCCCGAGAGCCTGGTCGCGATCTCCGCGGAACAGTACATGGGCCCGAGCGGATATTGGCTGGTGATCGGGGCCGGTGTGCTTTCGATGCTGTCGGCGTTGAGCGCGAACGTGGTGGCCGCTTCCCGCCTCGCCTTCACCATGGCCAGGGACCGAACGCTCCCCCGACGTCTCGGGCGGATCGGCCCGACCGGTACCCCGGCCATTGCGGTGATCGCCTCGGGTGTCATGATGGCGGTCACCGCTCTGCTGGTGGGCGAGGTCGCGGCCGCCGGTGCCGCATCCAGCCTCATCTTCCTGATCTCTTTCGCCATGGTCCACTGGACGGCGGCGCTGGCGGCGAGCCGGTCGGGTGAGTCCCGGGCCCTTCTCGTCCCCTGGGTCGGGGGGATCCTGTGCCTCGGGCTGGCGACCTTCCAGGCCTTCAAGGTCCCGGAAGCCGGAAGCATCATCGTCGTGTGGCTGGCGATCGGAGCCGTGCTCTATCTCACCGTCTTCGCCTCCGGAGCGCGCCTCGCCGACGCCTCGGCCGAGGCCATGGACCCGGACCTGGCGAGACTCCGTGGCCGCAGCCCCCTCGTGCTCGTTCCGATCGCCAACCCGGCGCGCGCGGCCAGCCTCGTGGATGTGGCCGGAACCCTGCGAACGCCGGGCACCGGCCGTGTGCTGCTGCTTTCGGTCGTTCGTCCCCAACCCGATGCGGTGGAGAGCGATGCGCACCCGGCGCTCCGCGATGCCGAGGCGGTCCTGGGCGAGGCGCTGCAGCGAAGCTTCGAGAGCGCCATCGTTCCGGAGACTCTGTTCACCATCGCGTCCGACGCGTGGGGGGAGATCGCCCGCGTGGCCCGCGTCCAGAACTGCGAGACGATCCTCCTCGGGCTGCCAAGTCTCACCGAGCCGGGGATGGAAGCGAGTCTCGAGCGCCTCCTGGGGGGACTCGACACGGACGTGGTGATCCTGCGCGCGCCCCATCGCTGGCACATGGACGGCGCGCGGCGCGTCCTCGTGCCGCTCGGGGGAAGCCGGGATCACAGCCGTCTTCGGGCGCGCCTTCTCGCCAGCCTGTCGCGTTCCGGCGAGCGCTCGCTGCTCTTCCTGCACGCGGTTCCGTCCGACACCACCCCGGCTGCCCGCCGACACGCGGAAAGGGAGATGACGAGCATCGCACGCGATGAGGCCGCCGGACCGTACGAGGTCGAGGTGGCTGCGACCGACCACGCCGTCGAAGCGATCCTACAGCGGGCGGCGGAGGCGGATCTCGTGGTCCTCGGCATGGAGCGACGGGCGCGCGGGCAGCGCCCGTTGGGCGACCTCGCACTGGCGATTGCGCAGCGGACCGAGGTGCCGCTCGTCCTCATCAGCCGCCGGCCGCATCGATCGTTCGTCGACCTCACGTCGGCGGGTTTCCTGTCCATGCGCTCGGAGGACCTGCATTGACCATCCCCGCCATCCTGATCACCCTCGCGCTCGTCTTCTACTCCCTCGGAGTGTGGGCCGAGCGTCTGGCCCGGTACCTGAAGCCATGGCACGTCGTCTCCTTCTGGACCGGATTCGCGTTCGACGTATCGGGGACCTGGGGGATGCACCAGATGGCGACGCAGCCGTTCAACCTCCTCGATCAGCACACCCTGACCGGGCAGATCGCTTTGTGGCTCATGCTGGTCCATGCGGTCTGGGCCACACGGGTGGTGAGAAGGGGAACGGAAAAAGCGCGCGCCGGCTTCCATCGGTACAGCGTCGTAGTGTGGCTGATCTGGCTCGTTCCCTACTTCAGCGGGATGTACATCGGGATGTCGGGCGGCCCGGCCGTCCGGGAGGCTCGCCGGCCGAACGTGCTGTTCATCGCGGTGGATGACCTCAGACCCGAGCTCGGAGTCTACGGCAGCCGGCACGTCCGCACGCCCAACATCGATCGACTGGCCAGTGGGGGCGTCACCTTCCTGCAGGCGCACGTGCAGCAGGCCGTCTGCAATCCCTCCCGGGCCAGTGTCATGACCGGGCTTCGGCCGGATTCCCTGCGCGTGTGGGACCTGCTGACCGACTTCCGAAACACGGTCCCCGATGTCGTGACGCTGCCGCAGCACTTCATGCGACACGGATACCATACGGCGGCGATCGGGAAGATCTACCACAACGTGATCCCGGATCCCGCCTCGTGGAGCGAGCCGAAGCTCCACGTGGATGGATATCCGTTCGATCCGGACGCGGTGTACCGCGACCCGCGAAACGTGGCCATCCAGGAGGCCCGAAAGGTGAAGATCCTGGAGGCCGGAGACGAAGCCCGCTACATCGACCGTTACGGAGAGTGGTACCTGAAGGCGGGCGCGACCGAGGCGGTCGAGGGGCCGGATGACCTGTATTACGACGGCGCCCAGACGGACGTCGCCATCGCGAAGATTCGTGAGCTGGCCGCGGGAGGGAAGCCGTTCTTCTTCGCCATCGGATTCTATCGGCCGCACCTGCCGTTCAACGCTCCGCAGCGGTACTGGGACCTCTACGATCCCGACTCGATTCCGCCGGCGGAGGTTTCGCGTGTGCCGGAGGGGGCCCCACCGATGGCCATCAACAACATGCGGGAGCTGCGTGGATACGAGGATTTCCGCGACGTTCCGCATCCGATGGCCGGAGGGGTGTCCCCGGAAGATGCCCGCCGCCTGAAGCACGGCTACTACGCCTCGGTGAGCTACGTGGACGCACAGGTCGGCCGACTGCTCGACGCTCTGGAGGAGCTCGGGCTTTAGATCGCACGATCGTCGTGCTGTGGGGGGATCACGGCTGGAAGCTGGGCGAGCACGGAAG
>NZ_JBZQEK010000075.1:0-2624 GCF_058719085.1 Candidatus Benthicola sp. | reverse complement strand
CGATTTCGCCCGTGGCCCACATCCTGCTATATTTCCGGCCATGCTCAGAACGTGGACCGTCTCGCTCATCGCCGCCGCGCTGCTGTTCGCAGCGACGCCGGCAGACGCGCAATGGATGCCGAGGACCCTGCCTTCACAGGCCGGCGGCCTCTCGAGCCACCTCGGCGTGGAGCTCGGGATCGGGCTCGGCGGCGCCTCGTATACGCGGTCCATGCTCGTTCCCACGGCGAGCGACTACGTTCTCAACTTCCGCGGCGTGGGCGACCCGACCGGCTCCTACAGCGCCGAGCTCGGGCTCACGGTGCGTCCGGGCCAGCGACTGTCCTACTCGGCCTACGCCACCGCCACCACGCGCGATCGCAACCGCTTCTACGGCTGGGGCAACCGCACGGAGGTCTCGGGGGTTTCCAACTTCCACAGTCTGAGCCAGTTCCGGCTGGAGACCGGCCTGTCGGCACGCCTGTCGCTGGGCGGTCGGAACGAGATCGCGGGCGGACCGTTCTTCCGACAGACCCGCACGGCGGATGGATTCGACCTGGACGATCGACCGTATGCGTCCCCCGAGACCGTAGGTGTGATACGGTCTCTGGCGCCATATGGAGCGGGCACGTTCAACCAGCTGGGCTTCCGCACCGATCTTCGGCTGGCCACGGAAGGACCGGACAGCGAGAACGGGGTCGGCATCCGCTTCTACGGTGGCGGCACCGCGTACGCGTCGGCCCTCGACATGCAGGGCCCGGCGCTCTCGCTGTACGGCAACGCGAAAGCCTTCGTGCGTCTGCCGACCGCCCTGGATCCGGTGCTCTTCGTCGGTGGTGCCGTCGAGCGGGTGTTCGGCCAGGTCCCGTTCCAGGATGCGGCCTATCTGGGCGGCCGTGGCTCGCTGCGCGGATTCGAGAAGCAACGTTTCGCCGGCGACCTCGGACTGCTCGGGAGCGCCGAGCTGTATGCGACGGCCGGACGAGTGCGGGTGCGAGAGAGGCCGATCACGCTCGGCTTCATGCTGCTCACCGATGTCGGCCGGATGTTCACGAACGGCATCTCGGAGGGCCCGACGCACGTGGCGGCCGGCGGCGGTCTGTGGTTCCGCGACGAGATCACGGGGACGGAGGTCACGGTCTCCGTGGCCGACGGAGGCGATGGGCCGCGTCTGTACGTGGGGGTGGGCAGCGCCTTCTGGCGCTAGGCTCACCGTTCCCAGCCGATGGTCAGTCCTCCCGCTGGCCGAGCATCCGGTTGTACAGCCACGCGAGGACCGCTCCACCGATCGCTCCATCCACCACCGCGTACAGACTTCCCATGATGACCGAACCGAACCCGCCCGGCGCATAGCCCGGGTACAGGCCGTCCATCAGCTCGAGGAAAGCCACGCCGTAGGAGGGCCAGATCTGCTGGGCGCCGGCCACGAGGAAGAAGACGACCGCCCACAGGATTCCGAACGTGAGGGCCGTGGTTCGGACGCAGAGTCGCATGGATGTCTCCCGCTTGCGGGTGAGCGCAGGTACTTTCGCGAGGGGGACCGAAAGCTAACCGCTCGGCGGGGTGGAGCGCACCCGGTCAGACTGCCGACAGCGCCTCCTGGAAGCCGACCACGAGGTCGTCCTCTCCCTCGATACCCGTGGACACCCGAATCAGGCCGTCCGCAACGCCGACCTCCCGGCGCTCCTCCGGCGTGAGGCCGGCGTGCGAGGTGGCCGCCGGGATGGTGACCAGCGTCTCGACCCCGCCGAGACTCGGGGCCACGATGGCGACCTCCACGGCGTCGAGAAACCGTCTCGCCGCCTCGGCGCCTCCGGCGGGCTCGAAGCCCAGCATGCCGCCGTATCCATCGAAGAGCCGGGTGGCCCGTTCGTGCCCCGAATGCGATGCGAGCCCCGGGTAGTGCACGCGCTCGACGGCCGGGTGATCCTCGAGGGCCCGGGCGAGCGCCAGCGCGTTCGCGTTCTGCCGCCGCACCCGGATAGCCAGGGTCTTCAGTCCGCGGTGGAGCAGGAAGCAGGCGTGTGCGTCGAGAGAGCCGCCCAGGAAGTGCATCATTCGCTTCACCCGGGCCACCAGGTCGCCCGCCCCGATGACGGCCCCGCACACGATGTCCGAGTGTCCGTTCAGGTACTTGGTGCCGCTGTGCAGTGACAGATCGAAACCGAGCTCGGCCGGCCGGAAGTTCACCGGGCTGGCGAAGGTGTTGTCGATCACGGCGATGAGCTCGTGCTCACGGGCGAACGCGACGACGGCCTCCAGGTCCGCCACCTGGATGAGCGGGTTCGTGATCGCCTCCACGTAGATCATACGCGTCTCGGGGCGCAGGACCCTTTTCCACTCGTCCGGCCGCTCCCCGTTCACGAAGTCGCAGGCGAGGCCGTAGCGGGCGAACTCGTGTCGCGCGTAGTCGTACGTGCCTCCGTACAGGCAGTCCTGGAAGATCACGTGGTCGCCGGCCGTCAGCAGGGCATGGAAGGTCGTGGTGATGGCTGCCATCCCGGTCGACAGCACCAGCCCGGACTCCGCTCCTTCCAGGGCCGCCAGCTTCTCTCCCAGCACGACGTGGTTCGGTGAGTTGCTCAGGCGCATGTACTTGATGTCGTGGTAGCTCTCGCCCTCCACGGACTCGAAGTTGGCGCACT
>NZ_JBZQEK010000074.1:0-7686 GCF_058719085.1 Candidatus Benthicola sp. | reverse complement strand
CACCTTCTTCAGGTGCGCGAGGTTCTCGACCTCGACCACGAACTGGCCGGTCATCCCGCCCTCGGTGGAATGGATGTCCGCCGACTGGATGTTGGTGCCCGTGTCGCTGATCGACCGCGCGATGTCGGCGAACAGCCCGTGCCGGTCGGTGCCCTCCATGACGATGCGGACCAGGAAGCGCTGGGACCCGTCGTCGTCCCAATCGATCATGATCCGTCTCTCGGGCAGGTCCGGCAGATTGAGCACGTTGGGGCAGTCGCGGCGGTGGATCGATATGCCGCGGCCCACGGTGATGTAACCGATCACCTCGTCGCCCGGGACCGGCTGACAGCACTGCGAGTATCGGATCATCAGGTTGTCCATCCCCTGGATCCGCACGCCCTTGGACCCGCTCCACACCTTCTTCACGAACTTGGAGAGCGGATGATCGATCTTCTCGCGCTCCGGCTCGTCCTCCGGCATCACCGCCCGGACGACCTTCGTGAGACCGAGGTCCCCGCGGCCGACGGCCGCGTACAGGCCGTCCGCGCCGTCCGAAAGCCCCAGCACACCCGCCGCCGACTCGATCTCCTCGTCCGTCGGCTTCACGCGCCTGCGGCGCCACTCGCGCGCGAGGATCTCCCGGCCGAGGCGAACCGACGAGTCGAACTCCTCCCGGCGGATCCACTGCCGGATTCGGTGACGCGCGCGGCTCGTCTGCACGAAGCCCAGCCAGTCGCGGGACGGGCTCTGCGACTCCGAGGTGAGGATCTCCACCGTGTCGCCGTTGCGGAGGGCCCTCGAGAGGGGAGCGATCCGGCCGTTCACCTTCGCCCCCGAACAGCGCTGCCCCACTTCCGTGTGCACCGCATAGGCGAAGTCGATCGGCGTGGCGCCCTTCGGAAGCTGCTTCACGTCACCGGCCGGCGTGAAGACGAAGATCTCGTCCTGGAACAGGTCGATCTTCAGGAACTCGAGGAACTCCTCGGGCTCCCGCGTCTCCTGCTGCCACTCCAGCACCTGGCGGAACCAGGTCAGCTTCTCGTCGACCTCGTCGCCCTCCCGGTTCTCCTTGTACCTCCAGTGAGCGGCGATCCCGAGCTCGGCGGTCCGGTGCATCTCCTCGGTCCGCAGCTGGATCTCGTACAGGCGCCCGCCCGGACCGAAGATCGTCGTGTGCAGGCTCTGGTACAGGTTCGACTTCGGCGTCGCGATGTAGTCGTGGAAGCGCTCCGTGAGGGGCGTCCACTTGTTGTGGATCACCCCCAGGGCGTGGTAGCAGTCCCGCACGCTGGGCAGGATGACCCGGACCGCCAGCACGTCGTAGATCTCCTCGTACGGGCTGCTCCGCTTGAGCATCTTGCGATGGATCGACCACAGGTGCTTGGCCCGCCCCTCCACCTCACATTCGAGGCCGGCGACCCGCAGCTCCTCCTGGAGCGGCGCCACCATGCGCGAGATGAGGTCCTCCCGCTCGCTGCGCTTGTCCGACACGGTCGTCGCGACGGCCCGGTACTCCTCCGGCTCTAGGAACTTGAACGCCAGGTCTTCCAGCTCCCACCGCACCCGGGCCATCCCGAGCCGGTGGGCGAGCGGGGCGTAGATGTCCCTCGTTTCCATCGCGATGCGGCGCTGGCTCTCCGGATCGAGGTGCTCGAGGGTGCGCATGTTGTGCAGCCGGTCGGCCAGCTTCACGATGATCACCCGGGCGTCCCGGGCCATGGACAGGAGCAGCTTCCGGTAGGTCTCGACCTGCCGCTCGGCCAGCGACCGGATCTCCACCCGCGAGATCTTGGTGAGGCCGTCCACGATCGTGGCGATTTCGCCGCCGAACTCCCGCTCGATCTCCTCCACCGTCGTGCGGCTGTCCTCCACCACGTCGTGCAGCAGCGAGGCCGCGATGCTCACCGTGTCGCGATGGATCTCACCGAGGATGGTGGCAACCTGCACGCAGTGCGTGATGTAGTCCTCACCCGAGCTCCGCTTCTGGCCGGCGTGCTTCTCGCGCGCGTACTGGAAGGCCAGCGCGAGGAGCTCCAGGTCGAGACGGTCCTCGGAACCGGCGATCGCCTCCATGAACTCCGGCGGTAGGATGGACCGGGCCGAGCCCCCGGCAGGGACGGATCCGTCGTCTCGCTGGACTTCGGTCGATCGGGTCGCCACGACATCCCTTCTGAGCGAGTGCCCACCCCGCATACCCGGAACCGACCGGGGGTTGCCCTGCCTGCCGTTACGGCGGGGGCGCGGAGAATCCAAACATAGAGAGCAACTCACGTGCCAGGCAAAGAATGACCCGTGCCGTGGCCCGGATCCGGTCAACGCCGCCGGATCGCGGTCCGGCCGGAGCGAACGCGGGTCTCCGATCCGGCCCCGGGGACGAGGCCCCGCTCCAGCAGGCTCACGAACCGGCCGTCGCCGAGGATGATGTGGTCCCGAACCGGGATCCCCAGCAGGCGGCCGCTTTCCACCAGCTGCCACGTCACCTCGAGGTCTTCCGGCGAGGGATCGGGATCGCCGCTCGGATGGTTGTGAGCCAGCACCACGCTCGCCGCTGCCCGGGCAATCGCCGGAGCGAACACCTCGCGCGGGTGGACGAGGGAGGAGTTGAGAAGACCCACCGTGACGCAGCGCTCGCACACCACCCGGTTCTGGGTGTCGAGATAGAGGGCCCAGAACTCCTCCTGCTTGCGGTCGCGCAGCGCCGGACCGAGGCGCCGGAAGACATCCGCCGGGCCCTGGATCCTTCCGTCACGGCGAGCCGGTTCAGCGGCTGCTCGACGGCCGAGCTCGAAGGCGGCGACGAGCGTGCAGGCCCGGGCCGGCCCGATGCCGGGGGCGGTGGACAGCTCGCCCGGCTCGGCGGCCCCGAGCCGCCGTAGCGAACCCCCGAAGCGCACCAGCACCTCCGACGCGAGGTCGAGCGCCGTGCGACCGGCGCCCCCGGAGCCGAGCAGGACGGCGAGCAGCTCCCGGGACGACAGGGCGCTGGCGGGCCCGGCGGCGAGGCGCTCGCGGGGCCGATCGTGGGACGGGATCTCGCGGATGGTGGGTGGCATGGCTGGAGGGTAGCGCCAGGGCTCACCGGGGAATCAACGAGGGCGGGTCGGGATCGCGATGCTCTTCGCCCTAACTTGGCGACTGGCCTCGACATCCATATATTGGAACGGTGCGCTTCCCCCTCGCGCCGCTCGGCAGACGCCGATCTGCGCCCCTTCGCCTCTGCCGACTCAGCTCAAGGCTATGCTGCTCTGTGCGCGACCCCCGGTCAGTGGTCGCTGCCGGCCAGCGTTGGGAGGTCGCATGCGAGTCCTGCTCCTGCTCTCTCTCCTTCTGTCCTTGCTGCCCGGAATTACCCTCGCACAGGATGTTCACGGCCGTCTGGAAGGGCGAGTCGTGGGGTCGGACGGAAGCCCGGTGGTCTCGGTAGGGGTGACCGTTCGCAGTCCGAACATGCAGGGCGAGCGTCAAACGACCTCCAACGAGCAGGGATACTTCACGCTGCGCTGGCTGCCAGTGGGGACCTACAGTATCGAGTTGCAGCGTCTCGGATACGAGCCACGCCTTCTGCAGGGAGTCATCATTCGCCTGGGTCGGACAGCGACCGTGGGCGAGCTGCATATGGTCGAAGCGCCGATCGAGGTCGAACCGCTGGTCGCGAAGGCGGACCGTTTGCTGATCGATCCCGAGTCGACGAGCACCGGCCTCAACCTTACGCCCCAGCTTTATGAGAACTTGCCGATCGCGAGGGAGTACACGGCGCTGACACTGCTCACGCCTCAGGCCGTCGAGTACCAGGGAACGGACCTGAGCATCAGTGGTGGAACCGGCCCGGAGACGAAGTTCTACATCGAGGGGGCAGAGGTCACCGATCCCATCAACGGGCTCGAGCCGACCCGTATGCCCTATAACTTCGTGCGCGAAGTGGAAGTCACCACCGGAGGGTATCAGGCTGAATACAGAGGCACGCTGGGCGGCATCGTAAACGTCGTCACCTACTCGGGAGGTAACGACTTCGAGTCGCAGGTGTTCGGCTTCTTCACGAGCAATCGCCTCGAGGGCACCCCGCGATACGGAGCTTCGGAGACCGCAAAGACCAGGTCCGCTCAGTACGATCTGGGAATCACGCTCGGAGGCCCGATTCTGCGCGACCGGCTCTGGTATTTTGCGGCCTACAACCCGCTCGTCGTCGAGGAAGGAATCGGAATACCGGGTCACCGCGAGTACGAGGATCGGACCGAGCAGCACATCTTCGCCGGTAAGCTAACCTGGCAGGCCAGCTCCGGAACCAACGTCTTCCTGACGGCCTTCGGCGACCCGGGCACCCGGGACGTGGTCCAGCCGATGGCACGCTCTGTAGCGTCCTATACGCCGCTGAACCCCGAGGTATGGCTCGGAGAGGAGAAGAACGGGAGCCTCAACTTCGTCGTGGGCGCCTCCCAATTGCTGGGCGAGCGTGGAATCCTTGAAGCCTCGGTGAACCTCGCGAACCGTAATGAGGAGTACTGGCCCACGAGCGCGGCAGGGTACGAGCAGCAGTTCCATGATCACCCGAACGAGGAGGTATCGGGCGGAACCACGAAGTACGGAAGCACCAGCCTCGGACGATCGGGAATTCGAGTCAGGACGACCTGGGATCTGGGTGCCCACCTGCTCAAGGGAGGCGGTGAGCTGGGCTGGTCCAACTACGACGTGGAGTCGTATCGCCATTTCGTCCTTCGCAGGTACGATGAAGACGATTTCGCCGAGACCGACATCACGAGGTACGGTTCGCTCGGAAACCGAATAGGAGGGCTCTTTCTTCAGGACTCATGGCAGGTCGGTGACCGGTGGAGGTTGAACATCGGCCTTCGCTGGGAGATCCAGTCTTTGATCGACTCCGACGGTAACGTGGCTCAGACGATTCCGGACCAATGGCAGCCCCGCTTCGGTGTGATCTTCCAGCCGGGACGAGTCGGCACTCAGCGCATCTTCGCTTCCGTTGGACGCTACTATCAGGATCTCCTGCTGAACGGCGCGTATCACTTCGATGCCGGCGAAGAGTACGGCTGGAGGTGGTGGGATCACGATCCCCGTGTAGACCCTTCGGGGGCTACCGGTGAAGTAACGAAGTCCACGATATCGCCGGGCAACCCCGGGCGACTGTACGGGCAGCACTACGACGAGCTTACCCTGGGGTACGAGCGGCAGTTCGGAGGAAGGCTCAAGCTGGGCGTCAGCGGCGTGTATCGTACGCTTCGCAAGGCGGTGAACGGCGGCACCTACATCGTGGCGCAGAAGGACCACGACACGGGCGAGTACACGTGGGAGTACGGACCGGAGTACATCGGGAATCCGGGTTTCGGAATCCTCAGTCAATATCCAAAGGCCGAGCGGGACTACGCGGCCCTGCAGCTCACGGCGGAACAGACCATTGGAACCGGCCTGATGCTGGTGGGGTCGTACGTCCTCTCAAGAACCTATGGCAATTACCAGGGACTGTGGGACACCGACTATTGGTCTCCGAATCCAAATGCCAGCCCGCAATGGTACCACCCCGCTCTCCTGGAGAACACCGAGGGTCCACTGCCACAGGACCGGACGCACAAGCTGAAGATGGCGGCATCGTACATGACGCCGATCGGCGTTGCGGCAGGAGTCAGATTCTCGTGGTATTCCGGCACGCCGATCAGCGTGCGCGGCGGCAGCGACTACCGACCCATGTTCGCTTACCTGGAGGACCGCGGATCGAACGGACGCACTCCGTCCATCTGGGACCTCGACCTCCGTTTCGTCTACGACATGCGGCGGGCCCTGCATCGTGGTGCGCCGACGAGAATCGTCCTGGACATCTTCAACGTGGCCAGTCAGAGGACCCCCGTCGATTACGATGATCTGTATGCGTTCCGTAGGAACAGCAATGGGGAACAGGAATCGCTGAACCCGCACTACATGCAGCCCGATCGGTACCAGGCTCCGATGATGATGCGACTTGGTGTGGAGGTAGGGTTCCAGTGAAGCTGGCGCGGTAGCGTTCCATCAGTCCTTTGGAGCGACGAGAGCCTGAAACGAGCCATCGTCCCGTAGACCGACGAAATCCGGATCGATGTGATAGTCCCACTTCGGGTACTCCGACCCCCACGGCTCGGCGAACAGGCCCAGCTGCAGAGCTCTCGTCAGATGGCGCACGGCGGCGGTTCGGTCGCCGCGTACCGCCGCGATGGTCGCCAGCCAGTATTCGGCGTCCCCCCACAGCAACGGACGCTCCAGCGCCGCGAGCTCGCGCTCGATCCGCCGGGCGGTGGGCTCATCCCCCAGACGCACCGCGAGCGTCCCCTCGTAGCCGAGCAGGCTGACGTCGATGTTGTGACCCGGAAGGAGCGGATCGTTCCGCAACGCATCGGCTGAGAGCTCGGCGAAGCGGGCCCCGGCCTCCTCCCAGCGCCCGGCCGCGTACAGCGCCCGGGCCAGGTGCCAGCGATCGACGGCAGTTGGCGACCGGTTCACCCGCTTCTGGTACCACACCACGGCCTGTTCCAGCACCTGATCCCCGGCATCGGGGTGTCCGTGCGCTCGCAGCTCCAGACCGAGATCGACCAGCGCGGCGAAACGGATCAGCTCCGTCTCGTGGTCCCCGCTCCAGGAGGCCTCGGAATCGGCGCCGATCGAAGCGGCCAGATGCAGCGCCTCCGCCGGCGAGCCGGCCGCTGCCTCCGACCGGGCCAGCTCGTACCGCTGCAACTCGTCGTCGGGATTCTCGCTCAAGCCCTGACGTGCGTGTGACACCGCGGCATCGTATTCGCCGAGCATGTGCTGGCAACGTGCATAACGTGCCCACAATCCCTCGTAATCGTCGGTGGTCGTCGAAGCCCCATCGAGGGCACGGATGCAGTCTTGCCACCGACCGGCGATCGCCGCCCCACCTGCCTCGTGAATGTAGCTGCTGCGCACCGGAAGGCGCTTCCGCCAATCCCTGAACGCTCGGACCAGCGCTTCGCGGTCCCGACGTAGAACGGCCTCGGCGACCGCGAGCTGCCACTTCTGACGGTCCGAGGTCAGTTCCGCCCGTCCGCTTAGTTGATGATAGAGGGAATCTGCCAGCGAAAACCGGCCGAGGTTGAGGTTCCAGATCATCGCCAGACCGACCGCGGCGTCGTAGGTCGAATCGATTTCCAGAGCCCGCTGCAGATGTGCGAAGGCCTCTTCGCGCCGTCCGAGCTCGCGGTACAGGCGTCTGGCGATGTCGACTTCCTCCCATGCCTCGTAAGACCGGCCACGACCGTACGACTCGAGGTACTCCGGCGCGAGCCCGAACCAGGTAGCGGTAGCCACTTGAAGGCTGTCCGCCAGAGAGACGATGGCCGCCGCCGATCGTTCGCGGGGAGCCGTCGAACTTCGGGCGACCACCAGCTGTCGCTCCGGATAGCTGAGCAGCTTGCACTCGATGATCACCGAATCGGAATGGGCGAAGATCGAGCCCTCGACCAGGTGATCCGCCCCGGTCGCCTCGAGCAGGCGCGTCAGTGCCACAGGCGCGTCCAGGGCGTCCCCTTCCCTCAACTGCTTCCGGATAGGACCGGCGTCCTCGGCATCGAACACGCTGAAGCCGAGGCCGTGGAGCTCTGCCGACACGCGGTCCGCCGCGAAGGCGGCGAGTCCCCGCAGCTCGGGGTCCCCCGAGAAATTGTCGAAGGGGAGCACGACCACCGAGTGTTGCAGGCGTGTCGGCGT
>NZ_JBZQEK010000073.1:0-1650 GCF_058719085.1 Candidatus Benthicola sp. | reverse complement strand
GAGTCCGAGGTATGGGCAGACCTGTCCGACTGATCGGCCGGCTCCGGGTCCACCGGCCCGGCGGAGCGACACGGTAGTCCACCCCCCACAAGCGAGAGCCCCGGCTCTTTCAAACCGGGGCTCTGCAAGTTGAGAGGGCGAGGCCACACCCGCTGTCCCATCATCGTCATCCCATCGTCCCGCACTTCATCCCGCTCGCCACCCTCAGAGTCCTGCCGATACTGCTTCCGCCGTACAGCCGTACATCCGGCTCCGACGGGCCGTAGCTCAGTCCGCCGCGAGCAGCGTGGCCGGCGTGCCCAGACGGGCGCCCAGGGCCACTCGGGCCGAAGCCTCGCCTGCCGGCGCGCCCTCGATCCGCGCGAGGATCTCCGCCCTGCCCTCCGAGGTCACCGCATCCGAATCCGCCAGCCGCTTCGCATCGCGGACAAACTCACGCTTCTTGCCCGCGAAACCTTCCGCGATCGCGATGAACGCGGCGTCGACGTAGGTGTTCGCGGCCACGTACGCGTCGCCGGTCGCCTCGGCGACTTCGGCCGCATCCTGCATGGCGCGCCGCGCGTCGTCGAAGTCACCCGCGTGGAAGTACAGCACGGCGGCCCGACTGAAGCCGTAGAACTGACCGGCACTGTTACGAGGCAGGCTCTCCGCCGCCATCAAGTGCAGGTCGCCGGCGAGCTCCCACTGGCTCGGAAACTCGTACAGTGCGATGGCCTGCTGATGCAGGTCATTCTGCATCACGGCCACTTCGATCGCCGGCAGTTCGTACGAGGGCCGGTCCTGCGCGGCCACCGGAGCCGCTGCGACGATTAC
This sequence comes from Candidatus Benthicola sp., assembly GCF_058719085.1. Lineage (NCBI taxonomy): Bacteria > Pseudomonadati > Gemmatimonadota > Gemmatimonadia > Candidatus Palauibacterales > Candidatus Palauibacteraceae > Candidatus Benthicola > Candidatus Benthicola sp. The sequence goes on along the minus strand of NZ_JBZQEK010000073.1, from coordinate 837 downwards.
CGCCGCTGACGCTGCCACCGCCCCGAGAAGTCTCGTCGTCCTCATCATCGTCCTCCCATTCTTCTCTTCTTCATCCGCACCCGCGTCCGGCACCGCGCCGGCCCGCCCTTCCGGTGTGGAGGGAATGCAACGGTTGTGCCAGCAAACTGTATATTCCGTAAATTACTGAAACACAGAAAGTTACGCGTTCGATAAACCGCCGCTCGCAGACGTTCCGGTTGTCCGCGCTCGGGACCGGTTGTGCCGGAACCGGACACCTTTCGGGATCGGACCGGCGGCGGGTGGCTGTGCGGAGCCCCTCGGTCGGCTAGCTTCCCGGGGCGAGACGGTATCGGCCCTCGGAACCCGAATACACCGGTCTAACATGATGCGACGAATCACCGGATTCTCATTGTCGCGGACGGCCCTCGCGGTGGCGGTCCTCTGCGCGATCTCGGCCCCGGTCGAGAACCCACTCCGGGCCCAGCAGCCGGATGAGAGGCGGGACCCGTACGACTCGGGCGGACCGCTGATCCGTGAGGAAGCCGCGTACGATGTCCTCTACTACGGACTCGACATCCGGGTCGATCCGGCCGACAGCACCCTGGCCGGATCCCTCCGCATGGAAGCACGGGTCGTGGCGCCGACGGAGGTCGTGGCCTTGGACCTGGACACCCTGCTCTCGATCGAGTCCGTATCACTCAGCGACCTCGAGACGCCACTGCCCTTGCCCTTCCGGCGCTCGGGAGGCCGCGTCTTCGTGGAGTTGCCGTACACGGCACAGCCGGGGGACGGGCTGGCGCTGACGGTCGCGTACGGCGGCGAGCCCCGGGTCGCGCCGCGGCCGCCTTGGGACGG
>NZ_JBZQEK010000072.1:0-11316 GCF_058719085.1 Candidatus Benthicola sp. | reverse complement strand
GGGGCGGCCCTGATCGCCGCTCAGCCGTCGCCTCGACGGTCGGCCGCTTGTTCTGCCGCCGCAGGCGATTCAACGCGGAGTTCACCGCGAGCCGGTGCATCCAGGTGCCGAACGAGGACTCCCCGCGGAACAGGTGCAGCTTCTCGAACGCGCGCACCCACGCGTCCTGGGACACGTCCTCCGCCAGGTGGTCGTCGCCGACCATCCTCCGAACCACGGAGTACACGCGGCCGCTGTGCGCCGTGTACAGGGCTTCCATCGCGCGGCGATCGCCCTCCCGGGCCGCCGCGATCAGCTGAGCGTCAGACATTCGCCTCGATTCTCATGATCACCGGTATTTGGACGGGTGAGATGGCGACACGGTTGCCTTCGGGGTGGTTTCGGCCGCTTTGCGCCCGGGGGGTCAGCTCCCCTCGGGACCGCTCTCCAGGCGCTTCATCAGCCATGGCGTCGCGAGGTAGGCCGAAATCGCCACGACCAGCCCCACGGCGGCATCGATCCCGTAGTGGAACCGCCCGTATACCGTTCCGAGGGTGAGAGACACCGCGAACGGCGCCATGATCCAGAAGACGCGTTTGCTTTCGCGTCCGGTGGCGAACCAGGCCGACATCGTCGCCGCGACATGGGAGGAAGGGAAGGCCGTCCCCTTGGAGGAACCCGACTCGAGAATCGTGTGCACCAACGCGAAGGTCGGGCCCGACGGACCGTCGCCCGCGATGGTCGGAAAATCGTACCGGGGGCCCGCCACCGGGAAGACGGAGAAGCACACGTAGCAGATGAAGAAGGCCAGCGCGATCGTGAACGAGGCCCGTTCGAGGGCCCGTGGACCCTTGAGAAGGTACGCGGTGGCCGCCGCCCCCGGCACGATGAAGTAGTAGGAGAAGTACCCGATGTGCAGCATCTCGGAGAACCAGAGCTGTCCGATGCTCTCGCTGAAGCGCATGGCGAGCTGGCTCCCGAACAGCAGCTCCTCCCAGTGCATCACCGTGGCGTCGAAATAGCCGGTCACGTGCAGCTGGTTCAGCGGCGCCAGCTCGAGATAGAGAATCGGGGTGAGCGCGACCGGATAGAACAGGCGGAAGAAGACGGCGAGTCCGTGCTTCGGCAGCGGCAAGGTCGCAGCCCACGCGATCAGGCCTACCGCGCCGACGTGGAGCGCCGCAATCAGCAGACCGGTGCCGGAAAGACTCGTCAGGGCGACGATCGCCGTAGCGGTGAGGTACGCCTGGGTGAGGTAGTCCACCGCCAGCGGTCCACGCATCGCCATGTCCGTTTCCGACCGGAAACCCTTGATCAACGCAGCCACCCCTGTTCGCGGTACCAGCGTCCCGTACGGACCATCGCCTCTCGAAGCCGCGTCGTGGCGCTCCACCCGAGCGCCTTCTCCGCCAGGCGCGGATCGGCCGTCCAGTCGAACCTGGCCAGGTCGTCGGCGGTACGGCGATCGAACTGCGGTGGAATCCCGAACAGTCTCGCCGCCGTCTCCGTGAGCGCTCCTCCCAGCTGCCAGACGGGGGTAGGCACGCGCACCAGGCGGACGGGCTTGCCGACGGCTTCGGCGAGCGCCTCCCCCATCGCCGTCCACGACACGATTTCCGAACCCACGAGAGGCACGGGCTCGAGCTCGACATCGGGGCGCGAGGCCGCCCGCACCACCGCCTCGGCCACGTCCTTCACGTACACGGGCTGCAGGCGCCCCTTTCCGGTGGGAACCGGAAGCACGCCCGCCCTCGCCACTTTGAACAGGCTCAGCGAGTCCTCGTCCCTCGGTCCGTAGATGCCTCCCGGCCGCAGGATCGCGCCCTGCATCGCCCCACCCGCGCCAGCGAGCACCTGAAAGAGTCTTCGCTCGCCGGCAAGTTTGCTCTCTCCGTACGGGCTCCGCGGGCGATCGCCGACCGGACCCTGCTTCACAGCGCGGTCGGGTCCGCGCGCGGCCAGGCTGCTCACGAGGACGAAGCGGTGTACGCCGGCGGCTGCCGCGGCCGCGGCCAGGGCCTCGGTTCCTTCCGCGTTCACGCGATGGAACTCCGCGTCGGAGCTCGCGCGAGTCACCCCGGCGGCATGAACCACGACCTCCACTTCTTCGAGGACCCGGGAGAGGTCCTCGGGTGACCGCAGGTCCACGGTGACGCGTTCGACGGGAAGGGTTTCGATCCAGCGAAGGCTGCTCGTCTCACGAACGGTGCAGCGCACGGTCCATCCCTCGGCGACGAGGGCGTCCGCCACGTGGCTCCCGAGAAAGCCCGTGGCGCCCGTGAGGAGTACGGTCCGGCCGGGCTCGGGCACCGGACTCAGAGGTCCCGGTCGTACATGCGGTACCGTTTGTACACTTTGCAGCCGATCTTCTCGAGCGGTTTCCGCATGGCCCAGTTGTGCTCGAGGATCCACCCGAACTCTCCCTCCGTCATCCCCTTGGCTGCACCTTCGCGGAAGATCCGGAGATAGAGGAGGTTGTCGATCCCCTTGTGCCGGTACTCCTCGATCAGGCCGAGGGTGAGGACGCGGCACATGTCGATACTCTTCGCCCGACGAAGAACCTTGAGGAGGCCGAAGGGAAAGAGCCTGCCCTTCGCCTCGATCAGGGCCTGGTTGTAGTCCTTGAGCCACAGAGCGAACCCGATCGGATCGCCCTCTTCGTTCTCCGCGAAGATGACCTGCTCGGGGTCCCGCATCACGGCCGTCTTCAACTCCTTGGCCATGAACCGGATCTCCGCGTCCGTCATCGGCACGAAGCCCCAGTTCTTCTCCCAGGCCTTGTTGTAGACGTACAGGACCCGGTCGAGCTCCTCGTCGAATCGCTCCTTCCGCAGGGTGCGGAGCGAGACCTTCAGCCGCTTGGACAACCGCTCCTCGACCTTGAGCAGGTAGTCCGGCGGCATGTTGTTGTCGAGATGATAGGCGACCATGTCCATCGCGGAATGGAAGCCGGCGTTCAGGATCAGGTCTTCGTAGTACTCCGGGTTGTACGGCATCATGATGGCGGGAGGTCGGTCGAACCCCTGAACCAGCAGAGCGGCCTGCTCGTTGGTGGAGAAGTTCGCCGGGCCGCGGATCACTTCGAGCCCACGCTCCCGCACCCAGTCGGCAGCCGTGTCGAGCAGGGCGTTTGCCACCTTCTGCTCATCGATGCACTCGAAGAAGCCGAAGAAGCCGACGGGCTCGTCGTGGTACCTGACGTGGTTTCGGTTGTGGATCGCCACGATGCGACCGACCGTCTGGTCGCCATCGAGCGCGATGAACGACTGGATCTCGGAGTGCTTGTGGAACGGGTGCCTGTCCCGGTCGAACATGACCTTCATGTCGCGCAGGAGGGGCGCCACCCAGTTCGGGTCACCCTCGTAGATCCGATACGGCAGGTCGAGGAATTGGCGGAATTCTCTCTTGCCGTCGGCCGGGATGACTCGCACGTCCGGCGATCCGGTCACGCGACCTCGATCCCGTGGCCGAGCACCCCGTACTTCTTCCCCACCCGCTCGAGTTGCTCGAGCACGAAGTCCAGCTGGTCGTCGGTGTGCGTGGCCATGTAGCTGGTGCGCAGACGGCAGCTGCCGTCCGGAACGGCCGGCGGCACGACGGGGTTCGTGAACACTCCGCTGTCGAACAGGTCCCTCCACAGAACGAACGTCTTTTCCATCGGGCCGATCAGGATCGGGATCACGGGCGTCTCCGTGGGGCCGATGTCGAACCCCATGGCGCTCAGCTCCTTCATCATCCGGCGCGTGTTCGCCCAAAGCCGCTCTTGACGCTCGGGCTCGATGCGGATGATCTCGAGAGCCTTGATCACCGTGGCCACGGCCGCCGGCGGCATGCTCGCACTGAAGATCAATGCCCGCGCGTTGTTACGCAGGTAGTCGATCACCTCGGCATTGGCGGCCACGAAGCCGCCGATGGAGGCGAGGGATTTGCTGAACGTTCCGGTGATGAGATCGACCTCGTCCGTGAGATCGAAGTGCGCCGCGGTTCCCGCGCCGTGCGGGCCGAGAACGCCGAGAGAATGGGCGTCGTCCACCATCACCGCCGCACCGTATTCGTGGGCGAGCGGTATGAGGGTCGGGAGGTCGGCGATGTCTCCTTCCATGCTGTACACGCCGTCGACCACGATCATCTTGCCGCGACCGCGGTCCGCCGCCTCGAGCAGCTTCTTCAGGTGCTCGTAGTCGGCGTGGCGAAACCGCTGGATCTCGCCGAAGCCGAGGCGGGCACCGTCCTGAATGCAGGCGTGGTCGAGCTTGTCGAGGAAGACCGTGTCGTTTCGGCCGATCAGGGCACCGATCGAGCCCAGATTCGTCTGGTACCCGGTGCTGAAGACCAGCGCTGCTTCCTTCCCGACGAAGTCAGCCAGGTCTTCTTCCAGCTGATCGTGCAGATCCAGGTTCCCGTTGAGAAACCGGCTGCCCGTGTTTCCACTGCCGTACTTGTCGAGCGCCTGCTTGGCGGCTTCGATGATCCGGGGATCGTGCGTGAGTCCCATGTAGTTGTTGGAACCCACCATGACCTTGCGATGGCCGTCGATGACGACCTCGGTATCGGCCGATGCCTCGATCCTCTGGAAGTACGGATACAGCCCCGCTGCCCGAAGATCGCGGGCGACGTGGAAGTTCGCGCACTTCTCGAACACTTGCATGCTATGGCGGCCCCTGCGCGGGTAGCGGAACGCGGACTGCGGAATCACAGCCTCGACCAGCGAAAAAAGGTACCCGCGGAATCCGTGACGAGCAAGGAAGTTGCCCGTCGTGTAGCGGCTCGCGGCCCTGTCCGACCGTTGTCTCCGCCGCCTCCTTGCCAGCCGATCCGGGGGGCATCATCGTGCCGCCTATGAGTCGACTCGAACGGCCGGAGTGGATCCGGAATGGGCTGCTCGCCCTGTTTCTCATCGCCTTCGGCGGTGGCTGCGCCACGTCCACTCAGACGGTGGCCCGCGGCACCGAGGGCGAGCTCACGGCTCTCGGATCGGAGGCCGGCCGCGAAGCCGCCGCCGACTCGGCCGTGGCGGACTCGGCCGCCGTCGATTCCGTCGCAGCGGCCGGCCTCGACTTCGACTCGCTGGTGGCGGTCATTCGGGCCGAGGCCGCTGAGCCGCGGGCGCGCTCCGCCCTTCCCGTCGGCGTCACCTGGACCCCCGCGGGCGTCGTGGAGGGATCGGCGGTCTCGTTTCGGATCCACGTGGTGCGCGGGGGCCTCGAGCCGGAAGCGGTGGTCGGACGCCTGGCCGGTCACGTGGTGCGCTTCGGTCGCCTGGACGGTGTCTGGTTGGGCTTCGCGGCAGTCCCGATCGGAGTCCATGGGCCGGAGCGACTTCAGCTGGAGATTCGCTTCCCGAACGGAGAAGTCGGCGAACAGACGATCGATCTGGACGTGGCGGCCCGGGTTTGGGACACGACCTCGTTGAGCGTCGCACCGCGTTTCTCGTCACCGCCACCCGAGGTCCAGGAGCGCATCGCTCGCGATCGAGAGCGCCTGCGTTCGATCCTCGACTCGGCTTCGAGCGAGTGGCTCCTGGACGGCCCGTTCGAACCGCCGAGGCCGTTCGACGTGACGGCCGAGTTCGGCCAGGAGCGCGTGTTCAACGGGGAGCTCCAGAGCCGGCACACCGGACTGGACCTCAGGGGGCAGGTCGGAGCCCCGGTGCGGGCCGCCGGCAGGGGGCGAGTCGTGCTGGCGGAGGATCTCTATTTCTCGGGAAACGGCGTGATCCTGGACCACGGCCTCGGCGTGTACTCGGGCTACTTCCACCTCTCCGAGGTGCTGGTGAAGGAGGGCGACGTGGTGGAAGCCGGTGATCTGGTCGGACGGGCCGGGGCCACGGGCAGGGTCACCGGGCCGCACCTTCACTGGTCACTGTGGGTCGACGGAGTCGGTCAGGACGCGGGGAGTCTGCTGCAGATGGAAATCCCCGGCACGTGAAAAAGAAGTGGCCGCCTGGCGGCTCCGGCACGTGACGGCGAGGCTCATACCGTATCGGCTCGAAACACGTCAGACGGCCACATCGGGGTCGTCACAGCAGGTATACCTCCGCACCCCCCTCGATGGTTCCACTCGACCTGCCCGCCCGCTTCCGCAGCTTGCCCCCGGCCGGGGTCGGGAGCACTTTTCGGCGCGAGCGAAACCCTGACTGGAAGACCAATGACACGGATCGCACTGGTACTCGGCGGCGGCGCTTCTCTCGGCTCCTACATCGGGGGAGCCGTGTCGGAAATCCTGCGCGCCCTGGAAGGAAACCGACGCTCGGACCGCGTCGTGATCGACGTCGTCACCGGCACCTCGGCCGGAGCTCTCAACGCCGCCCTGGTGGCCCGGTGCCTCGCGGTGAACCGGCACCTGTTGCCGTGGATCGAACGGGCGTGGATCGACGCGGCGGACGCCTCCGTTCTCCTCGATCCTGCCCGGCCGCGAAGGGAAGGATGGATGGACGTGACGGTGCTCGAGGAGCTGACCCGGGAACTGGTCGCGGCGCCGCCGTGCACCGACGACGAGCCCTCGCCCGCGGGAGGGGAACCTCTCAGAATCGGCTTCTCCCTCGCCAACCTCTACGGTGTGCCGTATGACCGCCGGTATCGATTCCTCAACGAGCCCGATCGGAAATTCGGGATGCGCGTGCACCGCGACGAAGTGTCGTTCGAGGTCGGATCTGGCGACCGGGCGGCGAGCCCATTGTGGGATGAGATCGCCGATGCGTCCGTAGCGTCGGCCAGCTTTCCGTTCGCGTTTCCCCCGCGCCGCCTGGACCGCCGCCTCGAGGACTACCCGCAGGCGCATCTTCCCGGCGAGCCGGGGGGTCGTATCGGAATGTGGTACGTGGACGGCGGTCTGTTCGACAACGCCCCGCTCGGTCTCGCCCGGGATCTCGTCGAGCGCAGGGCGGACCACAGGACGGAGGATCGCCGTTACCTGTTCGTGGAGCCTGCCCTCGAAGGCGTTGCGCCGATGTCGGTGTCCGATGGCGGCCCCCCCGGGACCGTCGCAGGGATGGCCGCGGCCCTCGCGCGCGCCGTGCTCGGGCAGGGAGCCGCCCGCGATTGGCAGACGGCCAACCGCATCAACGATCGCCTCGAGATCCTCCATACCCTCGTCGACCGACTGCCGGATCTCGCGCCGGAGCTGGCGGACCCCGAGGCGCTCGTGCTGGGTCGCTACATCGGCGAGCTTGCGGAGCACGTGGCGGAGGCCCGGGTGGCGGGAGACGATTCCAGCCAGGCCCCGTCCGGCGACCCGGCGGTGGATTACCTCGACGCAGCCGTGCGCCGGATCGAAGCGGACCCCGTGTATTCTACAGCCATGGAACGGGCTGACTCCCGGGCCGCGCGCGCCCGACTGGCGAAGCTCGTGTTCGTTCTCGAGGCGGCGGCGGGCCTCGAGGCGAAGGACATCCTGCCGCTCCACCTGGTCGCTCCGGCGGCCGAGGGCTCGCTGGCCGGGGACTTCCTCGGGAACTTCGGGGGCTTCTTCAGCCGGGAGTGGAGGGCCAACGACTTCCGTGCCGGCCGTCGGGACGCGCGTCGCATGATCGAGGAAACCCTGTCGGATGTGATCTCGTACGATCCGGGTGACGACGCCGAGTACCGCGTCGACTCGCTGGAGCCGGATTTCGAGGCGATTCCGGCGGCCGGGAAGACCCGGTTGCGCGCGCTCGTGGAAGGCGAGGCGGACCGGATGCTCGCGGAGCTGAGGCCGGGGCCCCTGGCCGCGGCGTTCGGCTGGGCCTGGAAGCCGGTCGTGCGGCGCTGGGCGGCCGACAGGATCATGGCATCGCTGAGAGAAGCCGGCTGACCGACGGAAGGAGGAGGTACCATGGCGGACATGAAGAAGACCCTGCTCTCGCTGCAGCAGGTCTTTCTGCTGCTCGTGGCCGTCGCCGTCGTGTTCTTCGCCTTCCTCAACATGGATCCGGTGACGATCGACCTCTTCTTCACCACGGTCACCACCAGCGTGGCCCTGCTGCTCCTGGTTCCGCTGGCGGCGGGGATGATGCTGGGCTGGGTGGGCGGTCGCCTCCGGGCCCGGAAGAAGGCCAGGACCGGAGGCGAGCTCGGGTCGGGGCCGGCGGAGCTACCGTCCGGTGACCGGAAGGTCGAGAACGTGGACTGGGAGAACCTGGATCTCGACCAGATCGACGTCTAGACTGCGACGGCCTTTCGCTCGAAAGGCACGATCTTTCCCTCGAAGGCGGAAGCGAGCACCGTGTAGGGGCTTGCCAGGTACACCTTCCCCGGTCCGCTGCGGCCCGGGAAGTTGCGGTTGATCGAACTGACGGTCACCGTCTCGACGTCGAAGCTGACGCCCGGCCCCGCGTTGATGCAGGCGCCGCAGCCCGGTGGAAGAACGTCGATCCCCGCCTCGACGAAGAGGTCGTGGTAGCCGCGGTCCCGGGCGAAGCTCTCCACTTCGAGTGACCCGTATTGCAGCCAGGCCTGGACCGCGTCGGGAACCCGCCGGCCCTCGGCGAGAGCGTGACGCACCACCTCCGCCGCCATCTCGATGTCATCCCATTTGGCCCCCGTGCAGGAGCCGGCGTAGACGATGTCCACCGGGACCTCTCGATCGAGCTCGCGGATCGGCACACCGTTCCCCGGGTCGCCAGGGGTGGCGACCATCGGCTGCAGCCTCGACGCATCGATCGTCATCGTCCACTCGTACCCGGCTTCGTCGTCGCTGAACAGGCCCTCCACCCGGGCCTCCGCCTCCGAACGCCCCATCCCGCGGTGGGACACCAGCCACTCGATGGTGACCTCATCGGGCGCCACGATTCCGGTGAACCCGCCCACTTCCGCGGCCATGTTGGTCAGCGTGGCGCGTTCATCGATGCTCAGAGCGCGCACCGCTTCGCCCGTGTACTCGAGAATCTTTCCGATGGCCTCGCCGCCCCTCACATACGGGTGACGGAGGATCTCCAGCATCATGTCCTTCGCCGTGACGTTGTCCGGCTTTCGTCCGGTGATCTCGATCCGAACGGACGGTGGCACGCGCAGGCGCACGTCTCGGGTCGCCCAGGAGTTCACGAGCGCCGTCGTCCCGACGCCGAACGCCACGCACCCGAGAGCCCCGGAGTGGGGGGTGTGGCTGTCGCTCCCGACCACGACCTGCCCGGGCAGCGCGTAGTCGCCCAGCACCTTCACGTGGCAGATGGCCTCCGAGCCGACCCGGTCGGGAAGCTCGCCGTGGAGGCGGATTCCCTGCTGGGCGGCGAACTCGCGCTGCCGATCGTGCAGGCCGTGGGCCGCATCCAGGAGGCCGGTGGCCTTCTTCTCCTCGCTGATGACCTCGTCGAGGAACGCCAGGTGGTCCCGGAAGAAGTAGATGCTCTCCGGGTCGTTGAGCCCCGCACCCTCGCCGGCGAACGCCTCCCAGAAGGTCGAAGCCATGGGGGTCACGTACTCGTGGCTGAAGCGGATGTCCGTCCTGACGAAGCCTGCGTCCCCGGGCGCGACCGCGTCGACCCCGAGCTCGTCGGCCGCGAGATCGGCCACCCAGTGCCGGGCCAGGATCTTCTCTGCCACCGTCATCGGACGCGTCGCGTCGGTCACGACCGCCGGAACCTGGACGAGGCCCTTCAGACGGGCCACCGCATAGTCCAGGAGGCCCCCGTACTCTATGATGTCCCGCTGGATCCGGCCCGCCTCACCGATGAAGCTCTCGAGCGGAATCTCCTCGCCCCGGCGAATGCGGTCGATGAGCGAGAAGTCGGTGGAGGTGAGCATGCCGAGGTTCTCGCAGTTCTCCCGATAGATCCGCTCGATGTTCTCGGCGATCACCACCTGGATTCCCGCGGCTCGCTCGGCGTACGGCGCGGCCTCGCGACTCGACCCCTTGCCGCGGCGTTTCCCGGAGACGGCCGCCACGAACCCGCCGCGGATCACATCCCCTTTTCCGATCGGGTGCTCTCCCTCGCACAGCAGCCCCACGTACGGATACTGGCCCAGCGTCTCATCGTAGTAGTAGCAGACCCAACCCGGCGTGATCTCGTCCGTGCTGATGTCGTTGCGGAGCGGAATCGAAGGATCCCAGTCCAGGTCTTCGCCGGCCAGCTGTCGGCGAATCAGCTCCGGGTCTTCGGTGAGAAAGAGGACCCTTCCCTGGAGCCGCACCGTCTCCGGTCGCTTCTGGACTTCCCTCGCGAGGAGTCTGTCGAGCATTCGCACCACCACTGTGTTCGGTTCATCCGTCCGACGCTGACGTTCCGCGGCCTCAACGCGAAACGCCCCGGATCGGGGGGCCGGTCAATCTATTCGCGACGACCGGTCCCGGCGACCCCGGGCCCGCCACGTCTGCGGCCGGCTTCGAAGGTACACGGGCCGCGAATCGCCGTCCCGGCTCTCCTGCATTATACTCTACGGCCCTCCGGCCGATCGCCGGAGGTTTCGGACGTACCCGTTCATACCGATTCGAGAGGTCAGGCATGCGTTCCGTCTTCGTTCCCATCGCCTGCGTCGCCGCCATCGCGGTCGCCGCCGGCTGTAACAAGGTGAGCCAGGATCAGTTCGATCAGTCGATGGCCCGGATGCAGGCACAGCTGGACGATCAGCAGAAGGGCATCGATGCCAACGCCGCCGGAGTCGAGAAGCTCCAGGCTCAGTTGGACTCCCTGCAGGCGGACCTCGAGGGTCTGGCAGACGAGTACCACGCTCTGGTCGAACGGTACCAGACCCACATCCGGTTCGTGACGCCGGTCAACTTCGACTTCGACTCCGATGACGTGAGACCGGGAGACCAGGAGCTGATCGAGCGTTTCGCACACGTGGTCGCGCACCACTACGCGACCTCCCTCGTCACCGTGCAGGGCTATGCGGACCCCGCGGGTCCGGAGGCCTACAACCTGGCTCTCTCGAAGAAGCGCGCCGAGAACGTCGCCGGTTTTCTGGTCGAGTACGGCCTGTCGGCGGACCTGGTCCGGGCCGTGGGCCTTGGCGAAGCCAACCCGGTGGCGCCCGGCGAGTGGGGTGATTCCGCGGGAGGACTGGAGAACCGGCGCGTCGCGTTCGTGATCGAAACGTCCGGTTGACCCGGAGGACGGACCGAACCGATCGGGGTTCGAGCTTGAGCACCATCGATTGGGATGACTTCGAGAAGGTAGACATCCGCGTCGGAACGATCGTCGACGCGGAGTCTTTTCCACGGGCTCGGAAGCCACTTTACCGATTGCGCATCGACTTCGGACCGGAAATCGGCATTCGGCAGTCGGCCGCCGGGCTCACGGCCCGCTACGCCGTCGATGACCTTCCCGGACGTCAGGTGATCGCCGTGGTGAACCTCGGGGCACGCAATATCGCGGGCTTCGAGTCCCAGTGCCTGACGCTGGGCCTTCCCGATGAATCCGGT
>NZ_JBZQEK010000071.1:0-2387 GCF_058719085.1 Candidatus Benthicola sp. | reverse complement strand
CGTGGGCTCCAGTACGGTCGCCGGTTGGTGGATTCGCGCTCCGCCCGGGTCGATGCGCCCGTCGAACGGACCTTCGAGCCCCTGCGTCGGATCGGAGGCAGCGTGGGCTGGTACTCCGGCGACGTCCTGTGGCGGATACGGGGATTCCTGGATCGGCTGGTAGGAGGGCCCGGACTGCGTCGCGGGCGCAGGGACCCGGTCGACCTGAGGCCGGGTGACGCCCTCGACTTCTGGCGGGTGGAAGCCTTCGAGCCGCCGCGCCTGCTCCGACTGCGAGCCGAGATGCGGCTCCCGGGTCGCGCCTGGCTCCAGTTCGAGGTGGAGAGCGCCCCGGACGGGAGCTCGGTCCTCACGCAGACGGCGGTGTTCGATCCGGCCGGCCTGTTCGGACGCCTCTACTGGTACGCACTGCTGCCAATTCACACGGTGATGTTCGGAAGCATGCTCCGGAACATCGTCCGGGTGGCGTTACGCGCGCAGCGCCAACCCGACCGCTCGACCCGGCTCGTCGTCTCTCCTCAGCCGAGGTCCTGACCCTCGAGCGGCAGATCGCGGACCCGTTTGCCCGTGGCCGCGAAGATCGCGTTGGTCACGGCGGGCATCGTCGGCGGGACGCCCGGCTCCCCGATCCCGGTCGGTACGTCCCCCGTCTGAATCATTCGCAGGGTCACGGTCGGCATCTCGGACATCCGGATCACGCGGTAGTCGTTGAAGTTACTCTGCTCGACCGCTCCGTTCCGCAGCGTGATGCGTCCGTATTTCGCCAGAGAGAGACCCATCGCCACGGCTCCCTGCATCTGGGCTTCCACCGCGTCGGGGTTGAGGACCGGGCCGCAGTCGATCGCGACGTCCACGTGGTGCACGCTGAGGTCGCCCCCGGCCGACACGGAGACTTCCGCCACCATCGCCGCGTAGCTGAAAAAGCTGTAGTGCATGGCGAAGCCGAGGCCACGCCGTGCCGGGAGAGCGCGACCCCAGCCGGACATCTCGGCCGCGGCCTCTCCGACGGCTCGCAGGCGCCCGGTGTCGAACGGGTACGGGCTCGGTTCGTCGCCGATCTCCAGGATTCGCGGCTCGCCCAGCATCTGCATCTGGAACTCGAACGGATCGCGCCCCAGCTCGTGAGCGAGCTCATCCATGAAGCTCTGGGTCGCGTGCGCATGGAAGGTGTTGCACACGGACCGGAGCCAACCGATGCGAACGCTCGACGGCACGCCCGCCCCTTCCATGAGGAGATTGGGAAAGCGATACGGCAGGGTGGTCATCCCCTGAAACAGCTCGCCGTCCGACGGCGGCGTGCCACCCTCGGGAAAGGACCAGCCGATTCCGGGAAACACCGTGCGGTGGCTCCAGCCCGTCGGCCTCCCGGAGGGCCCGATCGTCGCCCGCAGCACCTGAAAGCTCTCCGCCCGGTAGAACCCGTGTCGAATCTCGTCTTCCCGCGTCCACAGCAGCTTGACCGGGCGACCCGTCGCCCGGGCGAGCAGGGCGGCCTCGATGGCGAAATCGGGCTTCGACTTCCGGCCGAAGCCCCCGCCCAGAAGCGTCACCTGGACATCCACGTTCTCGACCGGGATTCCCAGCGCCTCGGCCACCGCCCGGGCGGTCCATTGTGGCCCCTGGGTGGCGGACCAGATCTCGCATCGGTTCCCCGAGACCCGAGCCGTACAGGCGGGGGGTTCGATCATGGCGTGAACGGCGTAGGGAGCGTAATAGGCGGACTCGTACACCCGTTCGGCCGCCGCTTCGGCCGCGGCGAAATCTCCCTCGGACCGCGCCACCCTTCCCGGCGATGCCGCGATCCGCGCGAGCCGGGCCCGACGTTCATCGGTGTTCTCGTTGGCGAGCGGTCCGGGGTTCCACTCGACCCGCAGAGCCTCGCGTCCACGCATCGCAGCCCACGTGTTGGTGGCGACTACGGCCACGCCGGCGTTCGTGAGACCGCTCGGGTCGGGGTCCAGCTCAATGACGTCGACCACATCCCGGACGGCGAGAGCGGCATCCGCATCGAAGCGCGTGACGGAGCCCTTCGGCACCGGACTTCGCTCGACGCTCGCGAACAACATGTCGGGCAACTCGATATCGTAGCCGTACGTGGCCGTGCCCCGGACGATGTCCCCGGTGTCGAGCAGCCGCTGCGGAGTGCCGATGAGACGGAACTGCGAAGGATCCTTGAGCGGAGGATCCTCGGGAACCGGAAGCTCCGCCGCCGCCGACGCCACGTCTCCGTACGTCAGCCGCCGCGAGCCACAGATCACGGCTCCCGATTCGGTTCGACAGTCACCCGGCGCGACGCCCCACTGGAGCGCGGCGGCCTCGAGGAGCATCAGGCGAGCCGCCGCACCCGCGCGGCGGAGGGGGAGCCAGTTCAGCCTCACGGTCGTACT
>NZ_JBZQEK010000070.1:0-7259 GCF_058719085.1 Candidatus Benthicola sp. | reverse complement strand
GATCGACGTCGCGTGGGACGTGTTCATCTGCGGCGCCGGCGCCCTGATCGGGTTCGCCATGCTGAAGCACCGGGACTTCGGCCGCATCTGGGGAGCGTTCGGGATCCTCGCCTCGGCAGCCCTCCTATACCTCAACCTCGACACCTACCCGAGGGGCCCCGCGTACGCCGGGTCGGTGGATCTCGGGCCCGTGCTGGCCCTCTGGTTCCTGGCGGTGTTCGTGAGGATCACCTGGCTCCATCGGCGCCGGACGGGCGCCCGGGTCGGAGCGAACGGCGGCGAAGGCGGTGACCGTTGATCGGGGCGCGGCTTCGGTTCGTCGGCAGGCTCGCGTGGATGCTCGGCACGTGCGTCGCGAGCTCCTCGGTCCCCGCAGCCGGGCAAGAGCCGACGCACACCTTCCGACTCCACGCCGAGGGCGTCGCGGATTCCACCATCGCCGCCATCGCGGCGGATCTCTCGTGGGCGGAGGCGCGGATCGACGAGACGCTCGGCCCATTCCCAGACACGGTCTCGGTCCGGATCTTCGCCGGCCGCGAGGCGTTCACGGCGGCTCTGAGCGAGGCCTGGGGCATCCCGGAGACGGCCTGCTGGATGGTGGGGGCCGCGGACGACCATTCCCTGTACCTCCTCTCCCCCGACGTCTGGGCGGCGGAGGCCTGCGAACACGACCCGTCGGACGCCGGGCACCGGCGCCTGCTGGTCGCCCACGAGGCCGTGCACGTCTACCACGGCCAGGTGAATCCATCCGAGGACGTCGGGCTGCTGGAAGAGATTGGCTGGTTCGTGGAGGGGCTCGCCACCTACGTCTCCGGCCAGCTCGAGATCTCCCACGCGGGACGGGCGGCCGAGGCGATCGAGTCGGGCGCGGCGCCGGAGCGCCTCGAAAACGCCTGGTCGGGGCCATACCGGTACGGCGTTTCCGGCTCCATGGTGCAGTTCATCGACGAACGGTGGGGACGCGAGACGCTTCGCGAAGCTCTCCTCGCGACGACGGAGACCGAGCTGCTGGAGCTGTTGGAGATCTCCGAAGGGGCATTCCTCGAACGATGGCAGGACGGGGCCGACCGGAACGCGCGGTAGGATCCATCCCGGGAGCCGTTGATCTCGAACGCGGCGAAGAAACGCGGGCAGCCGGGTGTATCTGTCACGGACGAGGCCGTGGACGGGAGACGCGCCCGATCTATATTGAGCGGAACGCCACCACGGCGTCTTTCGACTCGAACGGAGAAGCCACAGATGCGTCAGCTGCTCAGACGGCGGGTCCCCCAGATCCTCGGCGCGTACTTCGCCGGCAGCTGGGTCCTCCTCGAGTTCACGGACTGGGCGGTGGACCAGTACGCGCTGTCCCCGACGCTCACCAACTTCGTCGTCACCACGCTTCTCCTGCTGCTCCCCGGCGCCATCGTGCTCGCCTGGCGACACGGCGCGCCCGGCGCGGACGACTGGACGAAGGTCGACGCGGCCGTCATCGGCCTCAACCTGGTGGCCGCCGGCGGGATCCTGATGACCGTGTTCAGCGGTCAGGAGCTGGGAGCCGCCACGACCGTCCGCCTCCTGGAAGATGACGCCGGGAACACCGTGGAGCGGGTGATCCCGAAGGCGGAGTTCCGACGCGATGTGCTCGTGTGGGACTTCGACAACGAGTCGGGTGACCCCGATCTGGACTGGCTGGAATCCGGCCTGTGGACGGGCCTCGCGCAGGACCTCAGCCAGGACCTCTTCGTCACCCCGGTGGATCCGCTCGACCCGCGGGTGATCGAGCCGCTCCGGGAAGCCGGCTTCGAAGCCCCGCACGACGTCCCTCTCGCCCTCAAGAGAAGGCTGTCGGAGTCTCGCGGAGTCGGACACTTCCTCTCCGGAGAGATCCTCGAGTCCCGCGGCGATTCGATCTCCGTGCGCACGCGCCTCTACGAGACCCGGAACGCGCGCGTGGTGGCCGAGCGGAGCTACCGCGGAACGGACCCGCTGGAGATGGTGGACCGGATGTCGGTGGATGTGCGACGGGACCTCGGGATCCCGGATTGGCAGATCGAAGAATCGGTCGACCTGCCGGCCGCCGAGATGCTCACCGATTCGCCGGAGGCCTTCCGGGCGTTCAGCGGCTACCGGCCGGCCCAGCTCGCGAACCGACTGGCCGACGCCCGGGGCGCCGCCGACTCCGCGACGCGCATCGATCCCACCTTCGCGATGGCGCACGGCGCCTCGGCCTCGGCCGCTCTCCTGCTCGGTGACCAGGCGACCGCCCGGGAGGGAATCGCGGAAGCGCTGAAGTACGCGTACCGGCTTCCGGAGCGCACTCGCCTGCTCATCCAGATGGTGGATCGCCTCGTGTTCCGCACCGATCCCGCCGGCGCGCTTCAGACCGCCAACTACTGGGCGGAGCTGTACCCGCAGGACCCGATGGCGCGTCAGCTGTATGCCCAGGCGTACGCCATGCAGGGCAACACCGACGGCATGATCGAGCAGTTCAAGGCGCTGCTGGTGCTCGACCCGACCAACGTGCAGGCGCACCAGGCGATCGCGGCCGGATTCCGGACGCAGGAGGAGTACGACAGCGCCCTCGTCTACTACGACCGGCTCATCGAGCTTCAGCCGACCGACGTGCAGACCCAGCTCGACGTCGCGGCCGTTCACACGAGCCTGCTGCACTTCGACGAGGCCAGACAGGAGCTGGAGCGCGCCCGCACGGTCGCACCGGACGACCCGTCGGTCGTCGGCCAGCTGGCGGGCCTGGGCATGACCGAAGGCCGCTACGAGGACGCCGCCCGGCGGATCGAAGAGATGGCCGGTCTCGTCCGCACGCCGGCGGAGCGGGCTTCCGTAGCCGGGACCGAGGAGACCTACTACTACCGGCGCGGGCAGTACGCCGGACTGCGGGAGGCCTACGAGCGGCGCGTGCAGGCGATCAGCGAGTACGAGCCGCCCATCCGGGCCGTTCAGCTCGTTCCGGCATCCGAGGCCCTGATCTACTCGGCGGACTGGGGCCGCACCGCGTACGCGCTGAGACAGATCGACAGCCTCCGAGCCACCGTCGAGGAGCCGTGGAGCCTGACGCTCGACGTCCCGGCCCTGATCGTCCACCTCGATCTGGGTGACCTGGCTGCGGCGAGGGAGAACCTCGCCGGACTCGAGAGGCTGGACGAGGTATTCGGAAACGCCCCCGGTCGGCAGGCACGTCTCCGGTGGGCCGAGGGTCGGATCGCCCAGCTGGAGGACGGCGACTGCACGCGGGCCCTCCCCTCGTACCGGGAGGCCACGGAGCTGGCTCCGCTATCGACCCTGTTCCGGGCTTGGCACGCCAACTGTCTGATCGCGCTCCGGCGGGCGGGCGAGGCGGAGGAGGAGGTCGACCGACTGGTGCAGCGCCTGCCCGGTGATCCGAAGGTCCGCATGGTGGCCGCGCGCCTCTACGACCTCCAGGGCAGGACGGACGATGCGATCGCGGAAGTCGAGACGGCGCTGGAGACCTGGTCCGAGGCGGACCCGGACTTTCGGCCCGCCCGCGAGGCCCGGGAGTTCCTCAGACAGCTCCGGGCCGGCTGAGTCACGGAGTCACGCGCGACGAACCGGCAGCGTCACCGGCCGGCCCGGGATCGCGCTGCTCTGAGGGCGCCTAGCCCAGACCGTAGCGCGTCGACAGATCCCGGATCGCTTCGCGACCGCCGATCACCGTCAGGCGGTCCCCTTCCTCGAGCACCGTGTCGCCGTGCGGGATGATCCCGTGCACCCCGCGGCGGACCAGGGCGACGAGCGAGTCCTTCGGCAGGTCGAGGTCCTTCACCTCCTCGCCGATCCAGGACTCCATCGGACCCCCGACGTCCAGCCGCAGGGACAGCGAGCGCTCCTCCCGCAGCAGGGTGCGGCGAAGCTCGTCCGGCTCCCGGGCTTCGAGCCAGCGTTCCACGAACCCGGCATCGTCCACGTGCGTCGCCAGGTGCCCCAGCAGCCTCAGGTGCTGACCGGGCTTGTCCTCCGGGCTGAGCAGGAAGAAGATCGCGTGGACCTGTTCGCCCTCGCTGCGCACCGTGACCCCGGACGCGGATCGAGCCAGCAGCATGATCGGACGATCCAGCCCCTCCGCGATGCGCAGGTGGGGCATGGCGGCGCCCTTCGCCACGGGCATGAAGCCGGCCTCCACCTCTTCCTCGAAACCGATCCGCAGGGACTCGGCCGGGACGCCGGTTCGGGTCGACAACCGCTCGGCCGCGACGGCGATCGCCGCGCTGAACGGAGCCCCGTCGCCCAGCTCCACGACCTCCGCACGGGCCACGACCTCGTCGTACGGGTCTTCTTCCCGGAGGCCCTTCTCCTTCACGATCCCCCGAAGCTCCACGTCGAGGCCGGCGTGCTGCAGCTCGCCAAGTCGGGCGAAGGTGTGGAAGATCGCTCCGGCGCGAACGGTGCGCGGGCGCCCGTAGAAGAAGTACCAGCCGATCGTCACCCCGATGAGCCCGAGGGTGAAGAGCACGGCGAGCTCCCCCATCTCGGCGATCAGCCAGAACGGCGTCACGAAGCCGAGGATCTGCATCCACGGATACAGCGGTGAGCGGAACCCGGGGTCGTACCCCGCGATCCGGCTCTCGCGCATGATCACCACGGCGATGCAGAGAAGGGAGAACAGGACCAGCTGGAAGGCGCTCGCCAGCTTGGCGATCCCCTCGACGTCGAGGAACACGATCGACCCGATCATCAGGAGACCCGTCACGACGATCGCGAAGGTCGGCGTGTGGAAGCGGCCGAGCTTGCCGAACCGGGGCGAGACGAGGCGGTCGCGCGCCATGGCCAGCGGGTATCGCGAGGCCGACATGATCCCGGCGTTGCCCGTGGAAGCGAACGCCGCGATCGCCGCGATCACGATCAGCATCACTCCGGCCCCCCCGGGAAGCCAGTCGAAGAACGCGAGCGCCGCCGTGGCGACCGGCTTCAGGTCGTCCCGGAGGGCGTCCGGCGGGAGCACGGCGACGATGATGAACACGCCCACCGTGTACACGACCGCCGCGGTGATCAGGGAGAGGATCATCCCGAGCGGGATGTTGCGATCCGGGTCCCGCACCTCCTCGGCCACGCTGGCCACCTTGGTGAGGCCGGCGTAGGAGACGAACACGAATCCCACCGTGGCCATGAACCCCTGGAAGCCGAACGCGAAGAACGGGGTGAAGCGGTCGCCGAGCGTCTCGCCGCTGACTCCGCTCGATGCGGGCGCCGCTGCCTCCGGCCCCGCGCTCCCGGTGAAGATGGCGTACAGGCCCTGCACGATGAAGAAGGCCATGATCCCGACCAGCCCGCTCACCAGTACGCGCTGCAGGCCGCTCGTCTCCTTCGCCCCGAGCACGTTGACGAACACGAACACGATCGTCAGCGCGATGGCGAGCGGCTGGATCGGCACGTCGAAGTAGATCGTCAGGTAGGCGCCCATACCGACGAGGGCGAAGGCACTCTTCAGGACGAGGGCCAGCCAGGTGCCGAGCCCCCCGACCGTTCCCACGAGCGGCCCGAGCGCCCGATCGAGGAAGTAGTACGCGCCGCCGGCCCTCGGCATCGCCGTGGCCAGCTCCGCCACGCTGAACATCGCCGGGAGGATGAACAGGCCTGCCACCAGGTACGCGAGCGCCACGGACGGACCGGTCTTCGCCGCCGCCAGTCCGGGCAGCAGGAAGAAGCCGGAGCTGAACATGGCCCCGGTGCTGATCGCGTAGACGTCGTAAAGGCCGAGCTCCTTCTGGAGGCGCGGCGGCCGGTCGTTCAAATGCACCTCACCGTCGATGTTTCCTGCCGGTTCTGTCCCTCCGAGCGGCCCGCCCGGCGCTGCATGGGCGAGGCCGTGCCGCGAAAGCGCTCGAGGCAACGCCGGGTCCGGGAATCGGACCCTCCTCAGTATCGCCCGGCCCGTCGGGACCAAGCAAGTGCGGTTCGTGCCCCTCGAGCCATGACCACGCTTCCGCGTGCCGCTATCTTGTCCCCGGTCGGCCCCCTCGCCAGCCGGCTTCCCGAACGTGGACGTCTGTCCCATGGCTTCCAGGTCGGACCGGAGCGATGCGCCCTTTCCGTGGCGGTCCTGTGTCGCCGTGTTCGTGCTCGCGCTCGCCGTCCGCCTCTTCTTCCTCACCCTGCTGCCTTCCGATTGGGTTCGCCCGAACGGGGACTGGGAGATCGAGGGCATCGCGATCTCCCTGGTCACCGAGGGCCGCTTCGCCGACCCGTACGCCGCGCCGACCGGACTGACCACCCACCTTCCACCCATCCCGCCGCTGCTCCTCGCGCTGATGATTCGGATCTTCGGACTGACCCTGGCCGCCGGGCTGGCGGCGTGGATCCTCCGCTTCGTCCTGCAGGCGGCCATACTCGGGCTGCTTCCGTGGATCGCGGAAAGGACGGGCCTCGGCTGGCGGGCCGGCCTCGTGGGAGGACTGGCGGGCGCCCTGTGGCCGCAGGCCGAAGCCCACGGCGGCAACGTCGCGGCGCTGCTGCTGGGCCTGCTCGCGGTGGCGTTCGTGCGGCGCTGGGATGCGTGGCCGAGTCGGGACCGGGTCGCGGACGTGAACACCGGTCCGTCGGCCGGCGCTTCCCTGCTCCTCGGCGCCGCCTTCGGGGTCGCCTTCCACGCGCAACCGGCGCTGCTCGGAGTGCTGCTCGGTTACCTCGCCTTCGAGGTGCTGTGGCTCCGGCATGCGGGTCGTTGGCGATCCGCTGCGGTGGTCCTCCTCGGAGCCTTCGTGGTCTGTCTTCCGTGGGGCGTCCGGAACTACCGCGCCTTCGACTCGGTCATCTTCGTGCGCGGGAATTTCGGCCTCGAGCTGCGAATGGGGAACCACGAGGGGGCCACCGCGAACATCGACGATCCGCATTTCAACCACTGGCCGCCGCACCCGCGCACGCACCGGGACGAGGCGATCCGGGTCCGCGAGATGGGTGAGGCCGCCTACATGAAGGAATCTCGCCGACAGGCCGTGGACTGGATCCGGGATCACCCCCGGGAGTTCCTGCGCTTGACCGCTCGCCGCTTCCGGCACTTCTGGGTTGGCCCACTCGACGACCCGGTGATGAGTCTGGCCTTCGTCTCGCTTGCCGCCCTGGCGCTCGTCGGGGGCGTGCTCGTGTTCCGCCGGATTGCTCCGCCGCGTGCCGCGGCGCTGCTCATTCCACTCCTCACCTTTCCACCGGTCTACTACCTGGTGCCGTGGCAGCACCGGTATCGGCTTCCGGTCGAGTGGATCCTCTTCCTTCTGGCAGGCTTTGCGGCGTGCACGATCGCCGGG
>NZ_JBZQEK010000069.1:0-3895 GCF_058719085.1 Candidatus Benthicola sp. | reverse complement strand
GCCGCCCGGACCGGTTCCGGAAAGAGCCAGACGAGCCGGCGCGTGGCCGAGATTCTGACGGGCCGGGGCAAGAAGGTGGTAGTGGTCCGGCACCCGATGCCGTACGGAGACCTCGCCGCACAGGCCGTACAGCGCTTCGCCACCTACGACGACCTCGCGAAGCACGACGTGACGATCGAGGAGCGGGAGGAGTACGAGCCGCACCTGGATGCCGGCCGGATCGTATATGCGGGCGTGGACTACGAGGCGATTCTCCGCGAGGCCGAGAAGGAAGCCGACGTGGTCATCTGGGACGGCGGCAACAACGACCTCTCCTTCTACGAGGCGGACCTGTACATCACGGTCGTGGACCCGCACCGCCCGGACCACGCGCTGCATTACCACCCCGGCGAAGCCAATGTCCGGCTCGCCGACGCCATCGTCGTGAACAAGATCGACACGGCGAGCCTCGAGCAGGTGGAGGCGGCGCGCGCCGTGGCCCATTCGCTGAATCCCGACGCCACGGTGATCGACGCGGCCAGCCCCCTGTTCGTCGACCGCGGAGAGGAGATCCGCGGCAAGAGGGTGCTCGTGGTGGAGGATGGCCCCACGCTGACGCACGGCGAGATGGCGTATGGCGCGGGCTGGGTGGCCGCGCGTCGATACGGTGCGGCCGAGATTCTCGATCCGCGACCGTGGGCGGCGGGTTCGATCGCGGACACGTACGCGAAGTACCCGACGACCGGAAGCGTTCTTCCCGCCATGGGCTATGGAGCCGAGCAGACATCCGAGCTTCAGCAGACGATCGCGGCCACTCCGGCGGACCTCGTGATCATTGCCACGCCGATCGACCTCCGTCGCCTGATCGAGATCGACAAGCCGAGCGTGCGGGTGCGCTACGAGCTGCAGGAGATCGGATCCCCCACCCTCGAGGATCTGCTGAGCGGTTTCGGGGACTGAGCCGGGCACGGCCAGCGCCTATCCGAAAGCGGGCGGGGACGCAAGCAGAGGGCCCCGCTCGCCTTTCACCTTCCACCTCCGGTCCGGACCTCTACCGCTGGGCCGACACCTCCGCCGCCGGATCCCGGGCCAGGCACTCGATCTCGAGCAGGGCCCCGAGGGCGAGGCCGTCGGCCCCGAACGCCGAGCGGGCCGGCGGAGCGCCATCCCAGTACGAGGCGTACACCGCGTTCATCGGCCAGTAGTCATCCATATCATCCAGAAAAACCGTGCACTTTACGACATCGTAAAGTGACGCCCCGGCCGCCTCCAGGACCCTCTTGATGTTCTCCATCGTCTGGCGGGTCTGCGCCTCGATTCCGTCGGGCAGCTCCAGCGTCCCGGGCAGGTTTCCGACCTGGCCCGACAGGTAGATCATGCCGCCCGCCCTGATCGCCTGTGAGAACGGAAATCCCTCGGCCTCGCCGGCCACCTTCACCACGTTGTCGCCGCTGCGAGCGCCGCGAGGCTCCTGGGTGATCGCCGGGCGCGGGAGAACCGCCAGGCAGATGAGGGCGAGGATGGGCGACGCGAATCGGGACATCGGACCTCCAGTGCGTGGTCCCCGGGTCGCGAGCCGAGGTTGGTCGGCGACGGACTCCCGGGTATGATGTTCCTACTTCGCCATGGTATGCGCCCCGCTACCCCGGGTACAGGTGAGCGTCATGTTCGAGGCCGTTTCCAGTTCCTATCTCGTCCCGTTCGATGGCACGTTCCGCGTGTCCGAAGCTTCGACCCGTCCGCCGGAGACGGCGCCCCGGGGCAAGACGGCGAAGAAGGCCCTGAAGGAGACAATCAAGCAGCTGGACGATCTGCAGCGGAGGCTGGCCGCGCAGGACCGTTTCGCCGTCCTGCTCGTCTTCCAGGCGATGGACGCCGCGGGGAAGGACGGTACGATCCGGGCCGTGATGCGGGGGATCAACCCGGCCGGCGTGCAGGTGTTCTCGTTCAAGAAGCCGTCCGCGCTCGAGCTGGACCACGACTTCCTGTGGCGGAGCGCGGTGCGGCTTCCCGAGCGTGGACGGATCGGGATCTTCAACCGCAGCTATTACGAGGAAGTGCTGATCGTCCGGGTCCACCCGGCCATCCTCGAGTCCCAGCGGCTTCCCTACCCGGTCGACCCCGACCGGATCTGGGATGAGCGCCTGGAGTCCATCCGGGACCACGAACTCCACCTGGCGCGCAACGGCACGGTGATCCTGAAGTTCTGGCTCAACGTCTCCCGCCGGGAGCAGCGGCGGAGGTTTCTGGACCGGATCGAGGAACCGGAGAAGAACTGGAAATTCGCCGCCGGCGACGTGGAGGAAAGCCGACACTGGGACGGCTACATGGCGGCGTACGAGGAAGCGCTGGCCGGGAGCTCGAGACCCTGGGCTCCGTGGTACGCCATCCCCGCGGACGACAAGCGGCACATGCGCCTGGCCGTGGCCGACATCCTGTGCCGGTCGCTGGAACGGCTGGGGCTCACCTATCCCGTGGTGAGCGCCGAGGAGCGCGCCCAGCTCCTCGAGGCGCGGGACCGGCTCCTGGCGGGACAACCTGGCCCGGGGGACGCGCCGCGACCTTGACCTCCCGAGGGCGTTCGTCGACCTTCGGTCATGCGGCGATCCCCCCTGACCCGCGGTGGCCCCGTGAAGCGCTTCTTCGCGGCATGGCTCGCGCTCGCGTACCTGTCTTCCTCCGCGGCCGGCGCGGCCGGACTCGGCTCGTGCGTGCACTCCGCGCACGGGGAAGGCCACGGGTCGCATGCCGCGTCCGGCGAGTCGCACGCGGTCACCGCTCATGCCGCCCCGGGTGGACACCCGGCAGCGCACGAAGGCGAAAGCGCGGCCCACGATCGGCCTTCGCCCTGCGCTATGCTTCATGGCGAGGCCATAGCCGAACCTGTCGAACACGGCGAACCCGCGGGCCACCCATCCGCCCCGTGCGACTGTCTCGGCGACTGCTCACTCGGCGCCGGCCCGGTCGGCCCTTCGCCGGGACATGGGATCGACGCGCCGGAGTCGCTCGTCGGGCACCCGGCGGCGGCCGGAACCGGTGCCTCCGAGGCGCCTTCTGCTCCCTACCTGCTTCCCTTCCCCAACGGACCCCCGCTCTCCTGGTAGGCTGACCCGGAAATCCAGGCAGGTACGCCTCGATCTCGGATCGGGCATGGATCATCCCGTGCACCGCGTCGGTGCTCGGGCCTCTGGATGTCGACCAGGAGAGACCTTTGAAGAATCGTCTTTACGCCCTCCGCGCCGCGGGACTGGCGACCGTGCTCACGATCGCGAGCGCCGGCGCCGCGCTCGGCCAGGACAGGGGCGATGTGGTGGGGACCGTGACGGTCGAGAGCACCGGGGAACCGGACACCACGGCGATGGTGGAGGTGCTCGAAACGGGCATGCGGATGCCCTCGGACGCGCTCGGCCGGTTCCACCTGGCGCGACTCAGACCGGGCGCCGTGGCCGTCCGGGTGAGCGCGATCGGCTTCGTGGCGAAGGATACCACGGCGGTCGTACGGGCCGGGGAAACGACGACCCTGCAGGTGTCTCTGCCGATCGACCCGGTGCAGGTCGCCGGCATCGAAGTCTCGGTTCTGCGACCCGACCTCAGACGCCAGAGCACGCTCGAGCAGCAGGCGGTCCGGGAAGCGAACCCCCAGGACGCGGGTGAGCTGCTGCGCGAGGTCTCGGGCGTGGATGCCGCGCGGAGGGGAGCGCTCGGGCTCGACCCGAACGTGCAGGGCCTCAGCGAGACCGAGGTGGCCCAGTGGGTAGATGGGGAGCGGCGGTTTCCCGCCGGGCCCGCGCGCATGGATGCTCCGCTGTCGCACGTGGACGCGCTGGCATACCGGACCCTGGAAGTGGTGAAGGGTCCCTACGCCCTGACGTGGGGAGCGGGGAGCCTGAGCGCGATTCGGGCGAACACCCAGGAT
>NZ_JBZQEK010000068.1:0-58024 GCF_058719085.1 Candidatus Benthicola sp. | reverse complement strand
CCACACGATCACCATCGGAACGCGGAACGAGTTCTACAAGGTGTACAACCTGTTCGCGCAGTCCTCGTACGGCGTGTACACCTTCCCCGACCTGGCCGCTTTCCAGTCGGGCGGCATCAACGATGCCTCGTTCTACACGGTAAGCGGAAACCTCTCGGGCGGGCCGGTGACGGCGGCGGAGTTCAGCAGCGCCCAGTTCGGCGTCTACGCCCAGGACCAGTGGCAGCTGTCGCCGCAGTTCGCGCTCACCCTCGGGCTCCGGGTGGACATACCGGTGTTCTTCGATCAGCCGACGTACGCGGCGCAGGTCAACCAGGACTTCGGTGACCCGGACGTCCCCTCGGGGCAGTTCCTGTTCAACCCGCGCGTCGGGTTCAACTGGGACATCGACGCCGAGCAGACGCAGCAGCTGCGCGGCGGAGTCGGAATGTTCACCGGTAACCCGGCGTACGTGTGGGTGTCGAACGCGTTCAGCAACAACGGTACCGGGATCGGGATTCTGCAGTGCGGCCCGAGCAACCCGAACGGCTTCGCGCCGGCCTTCAATCCGGATCCGTTCAGCCAGAACCTGAGCTGCGTCGACGCAGCCGGGAACCCCACGGTGGGCATCGGGGATGGCGACTTTCTCGGCGAGATCGACCTGATCTCGGGCGACACCAAGTACCCGCAGGTCATGCGCGCGAACCTCGCCTACGACCGTCGGCTCCCGAAGGACTTCCTGCTGACGCTGGAAGGCATCTTCAACTGGGGCGTGAACGACTACTTCATCGTGAACCGCAACTACGCGGCCGACGGGTCGGGAAGCGCCTTCGCCACCGATCCGAACACCGGCCGCGTGCTCTACGGCACTCAGCTGGACGATGGACGGTCGCTGCCCAACTACTTCCGGTCCAACGTGTACGGCACCGGCAGCGTGGGCGTGTTCGAGCTTCAGAACACGAGCGAGAACTACTCGTACAACCTCACGGCCGGCGTGCAGAAGTTCATCGGGCAGGATCTTCGTCTGACGGCGGCCTACACGTACTCGCACGCCGAAGACGTCCAGAGCTTCACCTCCAGCCGCGCCACGTCGAACTGGCGGTTCGGCCGGGTGAACGCGGGCGACCAGCTGGTGGACGTGGCGACGACGTCGTCGTTCGACCGCCCCAGCAAGGTCACGGCTTCGGCCACCTACGAGTTTCCGTGGAAGGACTGGCCGACCAAGCTGTCCCTGATCTACATCGGCTACTCGGGCACACCGTACACCTACGTCTCGGGCGGCTCCAGCGGTCGGGGCGACCTGAACGCGGACGGATTCAACGGGAACGACCCGGTGTACGTGATCACCGGACCCAACGATCCGCTCATGAACTTCAACAGCACGGCGGACGCGCAGGAGTATGACGCTCTGATCGCGGCGAATCCGTGTCTGAACGAGCAGCGTGGACAGATCATGGAGCGGAACAGCTGCCGGAACCCGTGGCAGAACTTCCTCGACCTGATGGTCAGCCAGGGGCTCCCGCCGATCGCCGGCAACAACCGGTTCTCGGTGCAGCTGGGGATCTACAACCTCCTCAACCTGCTGAACAGCGATTGGGGCCTGATCGAAACGGCCGGCGGCGGCGTGTTCTCGACGCAGACGATCGTGCGGGTGACCGATTCGGAGAACGGCGTGCCAAACTTCGACTACAGCGGTCCGACGCCGGAGGACACGTTCGTCAACAACGGCGACACGAGGAACTCGTGGCAGCTGCAGCTGTCGATTCGCTACGAGTTCGGATCCGAGATCTTCTGATCGCGCACTGACACACGGCTGAGAAGCCCATAACGAGCGGGGGGCCGGCGATCGTCGCCGGCCCCCCGTTCTTCATTCCGGCCGCGCCCGACTACGGGTCCCGCGCCAGGTACTCCCCGGCCAGCTCCACCCACTCACGGTTGCCCATATACAGAGGCGTACGCTCGTGAAGCTCTACGGGCTCGATGGACAGGATGTCGCGCCTTCCGTCCGTCGCGCGCCCCCCTGCCTGCTTGCAGATCATCGCCAGCGGGGCGGCCTCGTACAGCAGCCGGAGCTTCCCGTTCGGGTTCTTGCTGTCGGCCGGATACATGAAGATGCCGCCGTACAGGAGGGTGCGGTGGAAATCCGCCACCAGGGAGCCGACGTACCGGTGCGAGAAGCCGCCTCCGCTTCCGTTGTCTCCCCGGAAATACCCGATCAGCTCCTGCTGGCCCGGACCCCAGCGCCCGAAGTTGCCCTCGTTGGCGCTGTAGATCTTCTTGCCGGGCTCGGGGATGCGGATATCCCTGTGAGACAGCAGAAACTCCCCGATGGAGGGATCGAGCGTGAAACCCGCCACGCCGTTCCCCGTCGTGTAGACCAGAACGGTCGAGGATCCGTACATCACGTAGCCCGCGGCCACCTGTCGGTAGCCCCGCTGAAGACAGTCCTCCAGGGTACCGTCCCGCCCCTCGCTCACCCGGCGGTGAATCGAGAAGATGGTCCCGATCGAGATGTTGGCGTCGATGTTCGAGCTGCCGTCCAGGGGATCGAACAGGAGCACGTACTCCCCGGTCGGGAACCGCTCCGGGATGCGGATCAGCCCTTCCTCCTCCTCGGAGGCCATCACGCACAGCTGACCGTTGTGATCCATGGCGTTGAACACGACATCGTGCGCGTACTCGTCCAGCTTGCGGACCTCTTCGCCGTGCACGTTCTCCGTGCCGGTCATCCCGAGGATGTCCACCAGCCCGGCCTTCGTCACCTCGCGGTGGATCAGCTTCGCGGCGAGGGTGAGGTCGTACAGGATGTTGGAGAGAGCCCCCGTTGCACCGGGATGGCTGCGTTCCTGCTCGATGATGAAGCGTCCGAGGGTGACGACGTATCGGTCCATACCAGCCTCCACGGGGTGAGCCCTGCGACACGCTATTTCTCATCCGTCCCGAACGTCAAGACGCGTGCCACCCGCGCGGAACGGCTGCCAGGCCGGTTCTCCCCTGATTCTCCAGCCACTGCGAGGATCGACCTCGATGCAGACCGTACCCTCACGATCCGTTCTCCAGACGCGCGGTACCGATGCGGCCTCCAGGCGGTGAAGAACCGTGGGGTGCGGATGTCCATATGCGTTTCCGCGCCCGGCGGAGATCACCGCGAGGGACGGGCGGACCGCTCCGAGAAAGGCAGCAGACGTCGAGGTCCGGCTTCCGTGGTGCCCGATCTTCAGCACGTCGGCGCGCAGCGAATCCGGCCCCCAGGCGGACAGGATGACCCGTTCCTCCTCACTCGTGGCATCGCCGGTGTTGAGATAGACCAGCGCTCCATCGATGGATACGCGCAACACCAGGCTCGTCTCGTTCGCCTTCGGAGCGGGGGCCTCCGGGGACGAGGCAGTCTGAGATCCGGAATCGAGCGGGCCGAGCACGCGCACGCTGACGTTGTCGAGTCGGTAGAAATCTCCGGGCCTGGCAGACATCCACCGCATCCCTTCCTCCCTGACCAGGGCCAGAAACCGCTCGTAGGCGGGCGTAAACACCGGGTGACCGGAGTCGAGAACGCGAAACACCCCCATGCCCTCGTGAACGGCCGGAAAGCCGCCAACATGATCGAGATCCGGGTGCGACAGCACGAAGAGATCGATGCGACGGGCCCCGAATCGCCTGAGCAGGGGCAGTATCACGTCGCGTCCGGCATCGCGGCGGCCGAAGCTCGGTCCGGCGTCGAACAGGATCCACCGCCCCTTCGCGGTCCGGAGGGCGGCGGCATCTCCCTGGCCGACGTCCACGGTGCACAGCAAGGCGGCCCCCCCGTATCCGTACCGCTGCAGCGCCGGCCCTCCGAGGAGCACGGCCGCGCCCAGGGCCGCGGGCCACAGACCCGGACGGAGTCGCCTCCACCTCAGGCTGCTCCAGCCGCCGACGCAGAGGAGCAGGGCGCCGAACCAGAACCACCACCCGGGCGTCGCCACGCGGATGTGTCCCCCTGGCAGACCGGCGATCCACTGAACCAGCATGACCATCCAGCGGAGAATGACGGTGGCCGCCGCAGCACCGAGCTCCCGCAGGGGAGAAGGCAAGAACAGGGTCATGGCCAGCGCTGCGATGGCTGCGGCCACGAGCGGGGTTCCGGCGAAGTGGGATGCCAGGGCGATCGGGGCCGCATGCTGAAAATGTGCTGCCGAGATCGGAGCCGTGGCCAGAAAGGCGCCGAGACTGCTGAAGCAGGCCAGCCCGACGAGCCGCAGATGTCTGCGCATACCTCGCGGTAGTCGACTCATCCACCGAAGCGTGCCGCCCGTGGTCGTCCCGGCGAGACTCGACCGTTCGAGGCTTCTCCATGTGGCGGCGCCGGCCCCGAGACCTGCGAAGCCCGCGAAGGACAGCTGAAAGCCGGGCTCCACGAGCGCCAGCGGATCGCGGATCAGAACGATGACCGCCGCGAGACCGAGCACGTCCCAGGGTCTTGCTCTGAGCCCCCGCGTCTGCGCCGACGACCAGCCAGCCAGGAGAATGCTCGCGCGAACCGCGGAGGGCGGAGCGCCGATCGCTCCGACGTACAGAGCCACCAACAGCGTCGCCCCCACCGCCGCACCGGACGGTCCGAGGGCCGATCGCAGGAGGAGAACCAGGGCGCCCGCGATCAGGCCGACATGCAGACCGGAGATGGCCAGCAGATGGGCGAGTCCAGCATCGGCGAACTGGCGGCGGACCTCGCCCGGCAGCTCGTCTCGTTCGGACAGGACCAGCGCCCGCGCGATCGGGCGGACGTCCGATGGAAGGCTCCGTTGCAGGCGCTCCGACGCGGCGGCTCGCGCGCGCACCAGGATCCCGCCGACCCCGGATCCATACGTCGCCGTCCCCGCGGGCGCGGGAACCGGACCTCCCAGTCGGCCGACCACGATTCCCTCGCGGTTCGGGCGTCGCGGCCAGTTCCCACGGTGACCCAGTCCGACCCACTCGCCCCGCACCTGTACGCTGGCCCCGACGGGCAACCGGTTCGCCACGGAGTCGATCCGGGCGATCAACCGATCGATCCGGCAGTGCCGGCCGTCGGGCACCCGCTCGACGAGTGCGCTGGCCAGCGTGATTCGGACCGAGCGACCCGGAGCCGTCGCCTCGCGCACCACTCCGAGTGCCCGGATTCCGTCACCGCTGTTCAGATCACGCGTACAGGCGCTCCGAACCGGCAGGGCCGCGGCCGCTCCGATCAGGAGACCCGCGAGCACAGCGCTCGAGAAAGGCCCGATCGTCCCGCGAAGTGTTCGGGGTCCGGGCCTGCGCGCAAAGCGCACCACGAAGAGGAGGGAGAGGATCGCGAGAGCGAAACCGGACCCGGGAAGGGCAAAGCGACGGACGGGGATCCACGGATACGATTGCAGACCGACGGCGATGCCGAGGGCCATCGCCAGGGCGAGGAGAAGGAGGGGCGCGGCGCGGCGGGGGCTGACGCCGGATCGGCGGCTCAGGGCTCCTCGGACGCGCCGCCGAGCGCGTCACGGTATCGCTTCAACATTCGCCGTGTCCGGAGGTCCGCCCTCAGGCCGGCCAGGAACACGAGCAGCATCCCGATCGCGATCGATCCGAACACCACCACGGGCAGCGACAGCGAGTCGATCGTCACGATCCACAGTCTCACCGGCACGCGGATTCCGCCGTTCTGGACCGCGAACAGCGCGGCCACGGCCGAGAAGGCGGCGACCAGCACCATGCGTCGTCCCACCGAGCTCACGTCACCACCGTCCCTCGAAAGGTGGCCCCGGTGGTGGAATCCAACCGGACGGTGCGGTAGGTATTCGTCCATGTCTCCGGTCCCGGGAAGGCCACCACCTTGCCCGTATCCGTCCGGCCGAGCACGTCGCCGTCGCTTCGCGCGCGACGCTCCACCAGAACCTCGGCCACCGCGCCCACCTCCGACTCGTTGATCTGGCGCTGAATGCGGCGGTGCAGGCCGATCACGTCCTCGAGGCGCCGGGCCGCGATGTCGTCGGCCACGAAGTCGGCGGCGGGGAATCGCGTGGCCGGCGTCCCGTCCCGCGGCGAATACCGGTACAGAAAGGCGTCATCGAAGCGAACGGACTCGAGCAGGGAGACGGTCTGCTGGTAGTCGGCCTCCGTCTCGCCGGGGAAGCCGACGATCACATCGGTGCTGAGCGCGATACCCGGGACACCCTCTCGCACCCGGTCGACGGTTTCCAGGAACCGCTCCGCCGTGTATCGACGCACCATGCGACGGAGTACTCGATTCGAGCCCGACTGGACCGGCAGGTGCAGCTGCGGGCACACGGCCGGTTCCTCGGCCATCACCCGGATCATCGCGGGCGTCACATCGTTCGGATGCGGCGACGTGAACCGGACTCGCCGCACACCCTCCACCTTCGCCACTGCGCCGAGCAGTCGAGCGAAGTCCCAGTCTCCCGATCGGTAGGAATTCACCGTCTGCCCGAGCAGGGTCACCTCCGTATATCCGTCCTCGACGGCCGCTCTCACCTCGGCGAGAACGGCTTCCGGATCGCGGTTCTTCTCCGCGCCTCGCACGTAGGGCACGATGCAGAAGGTGCAGCGGTGATCGCAGCCGCGCTGAACCGTGACCCACGCGGTCACCCCCTCCCGCCGCACAGCGGAAATGCCCTCGTACCCCTCGCGCTCATCCAGCGCGAGCAGCGCCTGCCCCCGGGACACGCCTCCGAATCGAATCTCCTCGACGAGCTCGCCCAGCCTCCGGTACGAGTCAGGGCCCGCCACGATGTCCACTCCCGAGGTGTCGTCCAGGAGACGCTCCCCCATTCGCTGGGCCATGCATCCCGTCACCGCGAGCACGAGATCGGGACGGTGTCGGCGAACGGCCTGCAATTGTCCGATCCGTCCGAGGACCCGCGTCTCCGCATGTTCGCGGATGGCGCACGTGTTGATCACGATCACATCGGCGCGTGAAGGATCGTCGACCGTGACGTAGCCCCTGCGAGCCAGCGCACCGGCCATGATCTCGGAATCGCCGATGTTCATCTGGCAGCCATACGTTTCGATGAACGCGCGGCGGCTCGCCGGAACCGGACCCGGCGGCCCGGTTCCTTCCTTGCGACGCAACGAGACCCACGCGGTCGTGCTCGCCAAGCTCGCTCTCCAGCAGGGTAGAGGGTTCGATCAATCCGTTATCAACCGAATGAACCTACCGGGCGGGGCGGGCGCGGTCCACAGACACGGCAGGCCGCGGGCGCGGCCGGCCGCCGTGGTCATGGCCGCAGCGCATTGCCTGCACCGGTGACCGTTCGTAGGATCCCGGATCATGGCGAGGCACGAGCGATTCCGGTACGGCGACCTCGAGGTGCCGGTGGAACTCCTCGGGGAGGGAGAGCCCCTGGTCTTCCTTCCGGGGCTCGGGGTGCACCCGAGGTACTATCGGGAGGGCCTCGCCCGGCTCGCGAGTCACTTCACGGTGGTCGTGCCGGACCTGTCCTTCCAGACTCACCCGAGCCTTCCCGAACGAGTGGACCCGTATCGGGATCTCCTCGAGGCCCTGGCCGATCGCTACGCGCCAGCCGCCTGCCGCGTCGGCCACTCCTACGGTGGTTTCCTGGCCCTGCTCGGCTCGGCTCCTGCCGTCGCCCTGTCGCCTCTGATCCCCCTCGACGTCGGCTGGGCAAGCAAGTTCGGCCGAGCGGTCCGCCTCCAGCTCAGGGAGTACCTCGGCCTGGAGGGACGACGGGGAGTGCCCTGGGCCTGGAACATCTTCCGGGACTACGTGGGCACCGCGATCCGCCGCCCTGCCTCCCTGTTTCCGGCCGTGTCGGAGACGCTGCACTGCCTCACGAGCGCCTTTCGGCCCACGGCACCGAACGCACACATCGTGGTCGCGGATTTCGACCACCTGTACCGGCCGGACGAGTACGAGACGTTTCTCGCCCGATCCCCGGGCACCCGGATCGTCGTCCGGCGGGTCCCGAGGGGTCATGCGTGGCCGGTGACCCACCCCGATCTGCTGGAGCGCGAGGTGCTGCGGGCCGTGGGAGAGAGCCGGGCCGCCTGAAGAGGAGCCCGGGCGGCGGCGAGCGGCCGCTATTGCGTGCTGATGCCCACCGAAAACGAGAAACGCTGGAAGTCTTCCTGCGTTCCCGTGGTGGCGAGATCCCCGCGACTGCCGATCTCGCCGGAGAAATCGATCGCGGCCCGACCCTCGGCCAGCCGCAGGCCAAAGCCGAACGTGAAGGCCTGTTCGGACAACGGCTCGAACCCGCGCTCGTAGAACGGCAGGTCGGTGTACCGGTAGCCGGCCCGCAGAGGTGTGGGCATTCCGAGCAGACGGAACCCGATGTACTCCGCTCCGCCACCGATCCAGGTCACGTCCGCTGATTCTGCGCCGAGCACCGACACGTCCGTGTCCGACCAGCCCTGCCAGCCGCCGGCGACGGTCACGAGCAGGGACTCCGTGAGGGCGGCGCTGCCTCCTCCCGCGAACTCGACCGGCAGGTCGAACTCGATCGTCGGAAGAGCGATTCCGAAGGTGTCCTTCTTCGCTTCCAGATTCGTGTAGGTCGTGACCGCGGCCGACAGCACCAGGCGTCGTCCCAGTTCACCGGTCACGCCGGCCCGGAAGCGCCACCCGTTGAAGGCCCAGCGCGCATCCCCCGTGGCGCCGCCGATCTCGTTGGACGGATCCCCTACGGCGGGATCGAACACCCTGCGCAGGACCTGTCGCAGGCTGCCCGTCACGACGCTCCCCTCGACGCCGACGGCCAGGGGACCGAATCGCCGCACGAGGTCGAGCCCGATCGAGCTGACTCCGCCGTCGTTCTGTCGCCTCTCGGAGTACGGATAATCGCCGAACCCCGTGCGCAGAGTGTCGGTCAGCACGACGTCCCAGTCCTGGTCCAGCTCCGAGTTGATGTTGAAGCCCACGGTCCATTCCCGGTACGGCAGAACCCCCTGAACGACCGCGTAGCGGCTTCGACCGGTGGACTGGTTCCCCTCGGCCGTCATGAGCGTGACGGACTCCGGCGCCAGGGTACCGCCGATCGCCGGACTGTTGAACAGGGCCAGATCGGCGGGATTCCGCGAGGAAAACGAGCCCCCGAAGAGCCCCATGCCCGTCCCCCCGAGGGCGGCCGCCCGGGCGTCGAGAGAGGGGACCGGATACCCGAGCCCGAGATCCGTCACCGGAGTCTGCCCGGCGAGAAGCGACGGAGCGCACAGCACGGCCAGGACCGCGAGACAGGCTCGCCTGCGCGCGCCGACCGCAGGTCGAAGTCGAGAACCGCGCCGCGCGATCACGGAAACAGGAAGGACGGGTTCGGAGTGAACAGCAGGTGAACCACCGGTTGCAGCCCGGGACCGTCCTCGGCGGAGAAGAACTCCCAGTACCCGAACTGGCGATTCTCCGGCACGGGCAGAATCCCGACCGCGAAGTCGGGGATCGAGTCCGCCGGCGACTGGCTCCAGAAGCGAACCAGCGCGGTGATGTCGTACTGCATGGTGACCCCGCCCGCGAGCGAATCAGGACGGAACAGGATCTGTCCCCCGAGGAGCTGACCGATCGGGGTCTTCTCACCGAACACGAACGGATCGGCGAGCAATCGGACCGCCTGAGCGAAGGCGTTCTCCTTCAGGGGAAACGGTTCGGGCGGAGCGGACGTCGGTCTGAATTCCAGCGTTGCGCGGTTGATCGTGGCTCCGCGGAGCTCGAGAAGACCGAGGCTGTCGGGGAGCTCAAACGTCATGTAGTACCGCGCCGAAGGCATGCCGGCGAGGCGCAGCCGGGTGGTCGGGTCCGGCGTCGAAGGATCGAAGATGAACGAGGCCGGCACGGCCCCGCGTGCGACCGACACCACCGTGTCGAGGCTCTGCAGCGCAGCCCCGGTGAGCAGCGCGATGTTCACCGTGCGAAGCTGGCCGGGAGAACCCGAGGCGACGATCGCGAACCCCGGCTCCCCGTCGGCGTCCCTCCACGCGGTGAGCAGGGAGTCCGCATCGACATCCAGCGTGACCCGGACGGTGTCGAGAAGTCCCCCCCCTTCCCCGTCCCTGAAGCTCACCGTGTCGACGCCCAGGCGGACGTCGAGATCGCCACCCGGCGTGGTCCACGGTTCTCCGGTGCGCGCCAGCTGCCAGGTGACGTCCCCGGCATCGAAGCCGCGGGACAGCGACCAGACCGCGATCTCCATCTCGCCCTCGGGGACCACCGAGGCGATCGTGTCGACGGTGATTCGGATCGCCGCCGAGGTGAAGCTGTCGATCGCCACTCTCGCCGTGTCGACGAACAGGGAGTCGGGGATGGTGCTGAAGCGACCGAGGGGCCGGGACGCCAGGTCTTCCTGATTCGCCAGAATCTGGTAGGCGGCGGAGCTCGGCGTCGAGAATCCCCAGTACGTCGTGTCACGCCACGACGGAAGGTCTCCAGCCTCCAGGTAGACCTCGACCGTGGGCGTCGAGTATCCGGGAGCGGAGGCTGCGTCCGCGGCCGTGATGGGATCCTCCGTGCACGCGCCGACACCCAGCGCCAGGCCGATCACCAGGAGGGCGCAAGCGTGGCTACGGGTCAAGGGTGCCCCTCCGGAGCCGGGCGATCTCCCCCTCGCGGCGCATGCTCTTCGAGCCGGAACTGCGCCGGCAGGAGCTCCGACAGTCGCCACTCCCGGGTCCGGCCGCTCCGTCCCTCGCTCACGATCGCCACGTCCGGTTCGAACTCCGACAGCGCCTGTCGGCATGCGCCGCAGGGAGGTACCGGCTCTTCCGAGTCCGAGTAGATGTACACTCCGCGCAGCGACCTCTCACCGGCCCGCACGGCCGCGCCCAGTGCCACTCGCTCCGCGCACATGGTGAGGGAAAAAGAGGCGTTCTCGACGTTGCACCCGCCGTGGATCGATCCGCTGGACGTCTCGACCGCCGCCCCCACCCGGAATCCCGAGTAGGGCGCGTACGCCCGTTCGATAGCCCGATGGGCCTCGGTCCGAAGTGCCTGGCGACTCATCTCAAGGACCATCGACCCTCGGTTCCCACCTCTCGCGTGCCCATCATCCAGACCCGACCCTCTCCTCGCCCCCGTCTCGTTCCACCTCCAGCCGCGGCAACCGATCACCGAAGCCGGTCAGAATCTCGTAGTCGATCGTGCCGCACGTGCTGGCCATCTCCTCCAGACCGATCTCGGCTTCACCGTCGCGGCCCAGAAGCGTGGCGACATCTCCGGGAACAACGTCCTCCCGGCCCGTAATGTCGACCACGACGGTGTCCATACACACGACGCCACGAATCGGTGCCTCCACCCCTCGGAGGATCGCCCGGCCGCGATTCGAGAGCTCCCGCCGAATGCCATCGGCATACCCGATGCCGAGCGTGGCGAGCCGGGCGCGGTGCGGGGCCTTCCAGGTGGCCCCGTAGCTCACGGTCGTGCCCGCCGGCACTTCGCGCACATCGAGCACTCGTGCCCGCACCGACGCGACCGGATGAGCTCTCGGCTCCCAGCCGCCTCCACCGTACAGGTAGATGCCGGGTCGCACCAGATCGGCCTCCAGCCCCTCTTCGAGCAACGCGGCCGCGCTGTTTGCCGCGTGCCGCAGACCCGGGTCGACACCCGCTCTTCTCAGCTCGTTCAGAGCCGCCTCGAAACGGGCCCACTGCTCCCGGGTCGCCTCGGATGACCGATCCGCCGAGTGGAAATGGGTCATCGTCCCGGCGAGCCGAAGGCATCCCCCGGCCAGAACCCGCGCCACCTCGGGCGCCCACTCCTTCGCGGACTGCCACCCGGCGCCGAAGCGACCCATGCCGGTGTCCACCTCCAGGTGCACCGACAGCGACTGCCCGGCCAGACTCGCCTCGCAAGCGACGAGCGCCTCGACGCCGGGAATGACCGGCTCGAGGCGCTCTACCGCAAGACTCGGGAGGTCACGGGGCAGAGTCGCGGCGAACACGAGGACCGGCCCGTCCCAGCCCGCGCGGCGCAACGCCCTGCCCTCCTCCGTAGTCGCGACGCCGAAGCCCCAGGGTCGAACGGGAATCAGCGCCCGCACGACCCGCTCCATCCCGATCCCGTAGGCATCCGCCTTCACCATGGGGAGGAGACGGCAGCGGTCCCCGACGCGACTCGCGATGACCTCAATATTCCTGCGCAACGCGCCCAGATCCACCTCCATCCAGGCGCGCTCGGTCGCTTCCATTGGCACGTTGTTCAAGGCGCGCATAGTATATCCGGCCTATGTCCAGCGAGCAACAGATTCCGGGACCGAACGGGACCGAAGCGGAACATCTGGTGACAGCCCGACCGACCGACTCGAGTCTCGGACGGGCTCTCGCCCTGGTTCGTTATCTTCGCCTGCACTGCGAGTGGGACGCCAGACAGACTCCGGAGAGCCTGCGGCCGTACCTCCTCGAAGAGGCGCACGAGGTCGCCGACGCCGTGCTCCTCGGCCAGGACGAGCCTCTGCTCTCGGAGCTCGGGGATCTGTTGCTCAACATCGCCTTCCAGATCGTGCTCGCCGAGGAACGGGGCGCCTTCGACTCGGCGGGGGTGGTCTCCGCCATGGAAGGCAAGATGCGCCGGCGCCACCCCCACGTGTACGGAGATGCGGAAGAGGCGCCCGACTGGGAGGCCATGAAGGCCGAGCAGCGATCCGCGGCCGCAGCGGGAACGACCGGGGCGAGCGAGTCCGACCCCTTCGAGGGGATTCCTCCCGGCCTGGAGCCGTTGAGCCGATCCCTGCGCATGCAGGATCGAGCCGCCGGACTGAACTTCGACTGGCCGGATGTCGGCGGGGCCCTCGAGAAGCTCGAGGAGGAACTGAGCGAGGTGCGCGAGGCCCTCGAGGCGACACGACCTGCCAGCGAGCGTTCCGCGACCGCCCGCCCGGACTCCAGGGTAGAAGACGAGATCGGCGATCTTCTGTTCGCCGCGGTCAACGTGGCACGGCTCGCCGGCGTTCACCCGAGCACGGCCCTGGAACGTGCGGCCGCGAAGTTCGCCGGGCGGTTCCGTGCTCTGCTTCAGCTAGCGGGCGAAGCGGGCCTCGATCCGGGGCAGGCGAGCCTGGAGGAGCTGGATGGGTTGTGGGAACGGGTGAAAGAGACCGGCCTCACCCGCCCGTGATCTGCTTCACCTGCTTCTGGCCGCTGCGCACCCCCGCTCCCACGACCACCCCGTAGACGATCGCCGTGAACGGGCCGAGCACGGGTAGAAGTGCCACGACGGGGGCCGCCACAAGAGCGCCGGCGACGCCGGCAATCCACGGTGCGGCAGGCTTCTGCGCCGAGTCCACGAAACGAAGCCGCGTCCGCACGAAGTCCCTGACCTTCACGTAGCTGATGCCCATCCCGGCCCCGGCCGCGGCGAGCATCAATGCTGCAATGAGCTCCATGTTGCCTCCTCTCGCCCGCTCTACGGGTTCAAAGGGCGATTCGTTTCAGCAGGTCCCGTGAGCGAGCCCCTCAGGGGGTCAGCCGGGTCATCATCCGCGGAAACGCGATGGTCTCGCGCAGGTGCGGAACGCCGCAGATCCAGGCCACCGTTCGCTCCAGGCCGAGCCCGAAGCCGCTGTGGGGGAAGGTGCCGTAGCGCCTCAGGTCCAGGTACCAGCCGTAGGCGTCCTCCGGCAGCCCCTCTTCCCGGATGCGCGACCGGAGCCGCTCGTAGTCGTCCTCCCGCTGACTGCCTCCGATGATCTCGCCGTAGCCCTCCGGCGCCAGCAGATCGTTGCACTTGACCGTGCGCGGGTCGTCCGGGTTCTCCTTCATGTAGAAGGCCTTCGCCTCGCGCGGATAATCGTAGACGAACAGGGGTCGGTCCCGACCGTCGGTGAGCACGGTCTCGTGCTCGGCGCCGAGATCGGAACCCCACTCGATCTCCGTCCCCTGGAGTCGCAGCTCTTCGACCGCCTCGGTATAGCTGAGGCGGTCGAAGGGAGGACGCACGTTGAGGAGCTTCTCCACGTCCCGCTCCAGCTCTTCCAGCTCGGGCATCTTACGGTCGATCACCCGTTCCACGAGATACGAGACGAGCTCCTCCTGCAAACGCATGTTGCCCTCGGAGTCGAGCCAGGCGACCTCGGGCTCGACCATCCAGAACTCCGTCAGGTGCCGGCGGGTCTTCGACTTCTCCGCCCGGAACGTGGGGCCGAAGCAATACACCTTGCCCAGCGCCGCCGCGGCGGCCTCGACGTACAGCTGTCCCGTCTGAGCCAGGTAGGCATTGCCGAGATCGAAATACTCGGTGCTGAAAAGCGTGCCGGCCGACTCACCGATCGACCCGGTGAGGATGGGCGAGTCCACCAGAACGAAGTCGCGGTCGTAGAAGAAGTCCCGGATGGCCTTCACGATCTCGTCCCGCACGCGCATGATCGCGGCCTGGCGTCCGTGCCGCAGCCACAGGTGGCGATGGTTGAGAAGAAAGTCCACGCCGTGTTCCTTGGGCTGGATCGGATACTCCTCCGAGCCACCGACGAGCTCGATCGCGCGGGCCGTGATCTCGTATCCACCGGGTGCGCGGTCGTCCTGACGAACCAGCCCCCTGACTCTCAGGCTGCTCTCGAGGGACAGCGCGCCCACGGTCTCCCAGGACTCGTCATCGACCTCGTTCCGAGCCACGACGACCTGGACCGTGCCGGTCCCGTCCCTGAGGCCCACGAAGGCGATCTTTCCGCTCGAGCGAAACTGGGCGACCCAACCGAAGAGGGTCGCCTCTTCTCCGGCGCGGTCCGCCAAATCGCAGACTGAGGTCAGACTGGATTCCATGTCTGTGGACTTTCCGTGGTTGGGATCGGCTCGCGGCGCCGAAGCTAGGACGCCGGGCCCGGCCTCGTCAACGTCAACCGACGGCATACAGAGCCGCCTGGTCCGCATATCTCTCCTCGAGCACCCGGGCAAAGGGCCGGTATCGTCGCGAGGCGAGCTGCGGGTCCTCCTCCACCATTCTGCGCGCCCGGTCCCGCGCGTGCTCCAGGAGCTCCTGGTCCTGCTCGAGGTCCGCGAACCGCAGCGCCGGGAGCCCGTGCTGCTCGGCGCCGAACAGGTTGCCCTGACCCCTGAGGCGAAGATCTTCCCGGGCGATCTCGAACCCATCGCTCGTTCGAGCGAACGCCCGGAGACGATCGGGTGGCACCTCTCCGGAGTAGAAGGCCACGCAGTAGGACTGCTCCGCGCCGCGGCCGACCCGGCCGCGAAGCTGATGCAGCTGAGCGAGACCGAACCTGTCGGCGTGCTCGATCAGCATTACGGTCGCGTTGGGAACATCGATGCCCACCTCGATGACGGTCGTGGCCACGAGCAGGTGGGTCTCTCCTTCAAGGAACCGGCGCATGACCGACTCCTTCTCGGTCGCGGCCAGCCTTCCATGCAGGAGCTCCAGCCGGAATTCCGGGAACAGCGAGGACAGCTCCTCCACCGCCCGGGTGGCGGCTGCCGCCTCTACCCGGTCGGACTCATCGATCAGTGGATATACGACGTATCCCTGCCGGCCCTCGGACAGCTGGCCGCGAAGGAACTCGAAGGCAGCCGTCCGGTCTCCGGGCCCTCGGACCCCGGTGATGATCTCCCGGCGTCCGGGCGGCATCTCGTCGATGACCGAGAGATCGAGATCACCGTACAGGGCGAGCGCCAGGGACCTCGGAATGGGAGTCGCCGACATCACGAGCGTGTCGGCCGCCCCACCCGCGTCCCGGAGGGCGCGTCTCTGCTCGACGCCGAACCGGTGCTGCTCATCGATCACGACGAGTCCCGGCCGCCCGAAGTCGACGCCTTCCTGGATGAGTGCATGGGTTCCCACGATCACATCCGCCTCCCCGGTGCGGATGTCGTCGAGCCGTCGCTCCCGCGTCCGACCGGTGATCGACCCGGTGAGCAGACGCGGCTCGACACCCACCGGACGAAGCAGATCGGACAGCGTTCTCAGGTGCTGTTCGGCAAGAAGCTCGGTGGGAGCCATGAGCACGGCCTGACGGCCACCGTCCACCGCGCGCACCATGGCCGCCGCAGCCACCACGGTCTTGCCGCTGCCGACGTCGCCCTGGAGCAGCCGGTACATTCGACCCGGCGTCTCCATGTCAGTGCGAATCTCGGTCCAGGCCTTCCGCTGAGCGGCCGTGAGCTCGTACGGCAGAGAGCGGAGCAGCCGTTCGGTCCGGGCTGGCGGAGCGTCATGCGTCACTCCGGCATCGCGCGTCCGGTAGCTGTGACGCGCCCGGGCGTGCAGAAGCTGCAGGAAGAAGAGCTCCTCGTATGCGAGGCGTCTCCTTGCCGCGCCCACCCGTGACAGGTCCTCTGGACGGTGCAACTGCTCGAGGGCATTCCGCAGGTCCATGAGCCCTACGGCCCTGCGCCATTCCGAGTCGAAGAGCTCGCCCGCCTCGACATCCCCCAGAAGCTCGTCGAGGTTGGTCTCCACGATCGTGCGGATCTGCCGATGGCTGAGTCCCTCCGTGGCGGGATAGACGGGAAACACCCGACCGCTCCCGGACTCTCCTTCGGCTTCGCCGGCGAGCACCGTGTGTTCTCTGGGTCGCATCTGGCGCCCGTGGTAGAACCCCACGGGACCCGAGGCGAGGATGAGGTCGCCCTTTCGGATCGTGTTGTCGAGCCACGGTTGTCCCGGCCACGCGCACTCGATCAGTCCCGTCTCGTCCCGCAGCACGGCGTGAAAGATCCTCAGCCGGCTCCGGGTGGGAATGACCCCTTTCGACACCACCCGCCCGATGATCGTCGCGTCATCGCCCGGTCGAAGGGATCCGATCCCCGCGACGGTCGTCGCATCCTCGTACCGATGCGGGATGTGATACAGCAGATCACGGGCCGTCGTCACGCCGAGCCGCGCGAGACGTTCCGCGCGCCTCGGGCCCACCCCCTTGAGGTACTGGACGGGACGCTGCAGATCGCTCGACCGGGGCGCCATCTCAAGCCAGGAGCTTGTCCAGGTAGCCCTGAACGTCGAACGGCTCGAGGTCCTCCTCGCCTTCGCCCGTCCCGAGCCACAGGATCGGCACGCCGAACTGTCGGCTCACGGCGACCGCCGTTCCGCCACGGGCCGAGCTGTCGAACTTCGTGAGCACGATGCCCGTCAGGGGCAGGCCCTGTCCGAAGTCTCGAACCTGGTTGAGCACGTTC
The DNA here is from genome assembly GCF_058719085.1 of Candidatus Benthicola sp. Taxonomy (NCBI): domain Bacteria; kingdom Pseudomonadati; phylum Gemmatimonadota; class Gemmatimonadia; order Candidatus Palauibacterales; family Candidatus Palauibacteraceae; genus Candidatus Benthicola; species Candidatus Benthicola sp. Next base: position 40,978 of record NZ_JBZQEK010000068.1, on the reverse strand, counting down.
TGCCCGGCCGTCGCATCGACGACGAGGAGCCGCTCGTGGGGCCCTCCGGCGATCTGCCGTCCGATCACCCGGTCGATCTTCCGAAGCTCCTCCATCAGGTTCGCCTGCGTGTGCAGCCTCCCGGCCGTGTCCACCAGGAGAACGTCGGATCCACGAGATCGAGCGGCCTCCGCCGCATCGAACGCGACCGCCGCCGGATCGCCCCCGGCCTGACCTCCCACGAAGCCCACGCCCAGTCGCTCCGCCCACACGCGCAGCTGCTCCTGGGCCCCGCTGCGGAAGGTGTCCGTGGCGGCGAGCGTGACGTCCATTCCTTCGTCCCGGGCCCTGCGCGCCAGCTTGGCCACCGTCGTGGTCTTGCCCGTTCCGTTCACTCCAAGCACGAGAATCGTGTACGGCCGCAGGCCGTCGGGCGTCCGAAACGACGCCTCGCCCGGAGGCGAGCGGTCTTCCTCCCGCAGCGGGGCCAGCAGGATCTCCCGGATTCCATCGGCCAGACGATCTCTCAGCTGCGCCTCCGTCTTCACCTTTCCGCGCCGCGCAGCGGTCTCCAAACCCTCAACGAGCTCCATCGTCGCGTCCACGCCGAAGTCCGCTTCGAGCAGGATCCTCTCGAGCTCCTCGATCGAATCATCGTCGATCCCACGAACGAGCACGGAGACATCGGTCAGCGACACATCGACGATCTTCTGCCACAGCGAACGCCGCCGCGGTCCTCCCCGGAAGCTCAGTCCCTCACCTTCCACTCCACCTCCTCTTGTCACTTCAAACCCACGCGTCGCCGCCAGAGCCATTCCGCGCACAACAGACCGAGCGCGACGGCGAACGGCCACACCGGTGGCCGGGCCCGTCGCTCTTCCGGACCCCCACTTCGAGCCGCGGCGGCCGAGCGAAGCTCCGGGGCCGTCGGTCTGGGAACATACTCGAGGCTCGCGTTGCCGTGTACCGGTCGGACGAGGCGGAACGGATTCCCGTCTACCGTGCCCGTGGCCACGATCCGGACCTCTCCCGCGCCTGCGGGCGGTCCCCGGATGTTCTCTCCGGGCACCGGCAGCGAGTCCGACCAGATCACTCTGCCTGCCGGGTCCTCGATCCGGAGGGAGAGATCGCGCACCGCTGGAGACGCCCGCCATACGAGCGAATCGCCGGCCCGCGGTCGAGGGTCGACGAGCTCGATCGGCCGCAGGACGGCGCGTTCGGTGAGCCATCGACCGAGACCCTCGTACAGCCCCCTGTACAGGGCCGATCCCTCTCCGGGTCGCGTTGCCCAGCGCCAGGTCCCCTCACCGAGGATCGCGGCCCGGCGGAGGTCCTCGTCGGAATGCAGGACCACGATCGGCCGGCTGTCATCGACGCGATCGCTGCCCCCCGTCAGGGCCCATCGAGCCTGGCCCGGGGCGGAGCGGAACAGGCGCGTGACGGGAGGGAGCTCGCCCGCGTCGACGCCGATCAGCGTCGCACCGAGGGGACCGGGTGGCACCGGCGTCTCGACGAACCATTCCCCGTCGAGGGGTTCCATGGCACGAATGCCCGTCCCGGGAACCGTCCCCGGTCCCCGCACGAGGAACAGCACGGCCGGTCGCCGGCGGGCGGCCTCGTCCAACCACCGCGGGAGACCATCGGGCTCTCCCTGGATCACGAGCAGCGTGGCGGCGCTCACCGCCCGGCGGACCTCCGACTCGCTGGCCGTGCCGACCTCACGTGGACCCGTACGGACCCACGACTCCGCCCCCAGGCGGATGAATCCCCGGGCGCCTCCGGGGATCGACCGATCCAGCAGCGGCACCAGATAGCGGCTTTCCCAGTCCGGTGACGTCGAGAGGAACACCGCTCCCCCGGGCACGGGATTCACTTCGATCCAGGTGCGGAACCGGGCCGCCGAGTCCCACGGCGCATCCAGGCTCTCGAGCGAGAGATCCAGGGCTCGCCACTCCAGCGTGTCGCCGGCCGGACCCGCGGGCAGTCGGAGAACGGCGCCGGCCGTTCGCCCGGGCGCCGGAGTCGCGAGCCGTATCGCCGGCCCCGGACGATCCCCGAAGCGAGCCACGATTCGCACCGAGTCGGATACGGGTCCTGCCGCCACGATTCGGGCGCGCACATCGAAGGTGTCGCCCGCCTCCACCACGCGCGGGACGGAAACGGTCTGAATGGCGGCTCGCGGCAGCGGTCCCGCCACGGCAATCTCCGCCAGACCGATCCCGAGTCGGTCCGCCAGTTGCCGACTCGCCTCCCGATCCTCGAGCTCGCCGTCCGTCACGAGGATGAGGGAATCGGCCCCCGCGGCCCGCGCGGCCTCGATGGCTTCCAGCGCTCTCGAAACCGATTCGGTCGCCACCACGTCCTCGAGGGAATCCGGATCCAGTCGAACCGCCCCGGATCCGAGCGACCACACGACCGCGTCGGTCCGGTGGCGCCGCAGATCCTCCACCGCGGCGATGGCCGCGTCCAACCGCGAGCGGGGTTCTGACTCGCCAGAGGGAAGCCGCATGCTGAGTGAACGGTCGAGCAGGATCGCCACGGAGGACGACTCGTCGTACTCGCCGCGCAGCGCGGGAAGCCACGGAGAGGACAGAAGCAGGAAGAGCGCCGTGGCGCGAAGGGCCGCGGCGACACCCCGTCCACGCACCTTCTCCTCCCTCCTCGCGTACCACCACCACGTGATGGCGCTGGCGAGCAGGGCGGCGGCCGGCAAGGCGACCCACGGACTCACGAACGCACTCCGGATCGACGGAAGGTCATGGCGTGGGAGTATAGGCGAGTCGGCAACGGCGGGGGAGGCGCAGGTACCGCCGCTCGGAGAGGTCAGTCGGCGGCGACGGGCCCCACCAGGTCGGGAGTCGGAGTCGGAAGCGGAACCCCCCCGAGGACATCCAGCGCCGCGTCGCGATTCCGCTCGAAGGCGTCCCTGTACTGTTCCTCGAGCGCCGGGGCGGACGGCAGGTTCATGGTCGATGGGTTCCGGTGCGTGCCGTTCTGTAGAAACTCGTAGTGCAGGTGGGGCCCGGTGGCGAGGCCCGTCGATCCGACGCGGCCGATCACCTGGCCCTGGTCGACCCTGGCGCCCACGCGGATCCCGGCCGCGATGGAGCTCAGGTGGGCGTACCTCGTGTGGATTCCGCGCGTGTGTCGAATCTCGACCATTCGGCCGAAGTTCCCCCACGTTCCGGCGCGCGTGACGGTCCCTGAAGCGGTGGCCTTCACCGGCGTCCCGTGGGGGGCCCCGTAGTCGGTCCCGCGGTGCGCGCGATACTGCTTCAGGACCGGGTGAAACCTGCGGTTCGAGAAGCCGCTGGTGATCCGGTAGGGAACCGGATAACGCAGGAAGACGCCCTTCAGGGCCTCCCCATCCACGTCGAAGTACTCTCGGTGGCCTCCGGGTCTGGTGAACGGAAGAGCCGACAGGACCTTTCCCTGGTTCCGCAGCTCGATCGCCAGGAATCGGCGGGTCCGGACCGAGCCGTCCGGCCTCACCTCGCGCTCGATGGCCACCCGAAACGCGTCGCCGCGCCGGATGTCGCGGGTGAAATCCACCTTCCAGGCGAACACGTCGGCCAGATCGTACACGTACTCCTGGAATTCGCCTTCAGCCAGCCGGTCCACTTCCCCGAACAGCCGGGCGAACCACAGGCTGGACTCGATGAGCCCCCCCAGAACGAGGGTATCGACCTGCACGGGCACGGTCCGCACATCGCCGACCCACTCTGCCCCGGTCGAGGCCAGAGCCAGCAGTGAGTCAGGATTCAGCTGCAGAAGCACCTGATCTGCCTCGCCATCCGGTGGACCGGTGAGCCGCATGACCACGCCGGGCCTGAACGACCGCGGGCTCTTGAAGTCCCGAACCACCTGTATGAGCTCGTGGATACGAGAGGCGGACAGGCCGTGATCCCCGAGCACTTCTGCCAGCGTCTCCCCGGTCCGCAGGGTGTCGTACACGCTCTCGGGAGGAGGTGGAGCGGGAACGTACACCGTGCGAACGACCTGCCCGTCCGGTCCGGCCGGAGATCGGAGCATGAACCACAGTCCGGAGCCGGCGAGCAGCAGGAGCGCCGAGGCGACCGCGATCGGAACCGGAACGCGGAAACGCGTTCCCGGCGGCAGCCCCTTCGGGTCGCCCCGTCCCAGTTCCGGCGGAGGTCTCGTCCTGGCGAAACGCAATGGCCTTCTTCCTTGTGAAAAGCCGAAAAACCGGTGAAATCAGTCCATCTGTCGCCGGATGAACGTCGGGATCTCGAGGTCTTCCACGTGCGACCGGCCCGTGAACGCGCTCCCGATCTCGGGAAGGGGTCGGGCGATCGGCCTCGGATCGCCTCCGATCACGGACACGAGCCGCGGTCGTACGATCGGCTCGCTCTCGACGGGGACGACCTTCAGAGCCGGTGCGGGCTCGTCTTCGACCTGCTCGCCGAACCCCGTGGCGATCACCGTGACACGGAGCTTCCCTTCGAGGTTCGGGTCATGCACGGCACCGAAGATCATCTCGGCCTCGTCTCCCGCCGCCTCCTGCACGATCGAGTTTACCGTCGTCACCTCATCGATGGCCAGATCCATGCCACCCGAGATGTTGACGAGCACTCCCGTCGCGCCGTTTATCGATACACTGTCGAGCAGAGGCGAGCAAATGGCCTGCTGCGCCGCTTCGACCGCCCGGTCGTCCCCGGTCGCCTCTCCCGTACCCATGAGGGCTGCGCCGCGGTTCGACATGACCGTTCGCACGTCCGCGAAGTCGACGTTGACTTCACCGGTCACACTGATCAGGTCCGAGATGCCCTGGGTCGCGTGGAGGAGCACCTCGTCCGCCTTCTTCAGGGCGGCCCGGAACGTCGTGCCCTTCCCCACCACCGACAGCAGCTTTTCGTTCGGCACGACGATCATCGTGTCGACCGACCTGCGCAGGTCTCGCAGGCCCATCTCGGCGTGACGCATGCGCTTCTTGCCTTCGAAGTTGAACGGACGGGTGACGATCGCGATGACCAGCGCTCCCATCTCGCTGGCGATCTGCCCGACCCGCGGGGCAGCCCCGGTACCCGTCCCACCTCCCATCCCGGCCGTGACGAAGACCAGGTCCGCTCCTTCCAGGGCCTTGCGAACTTCCTCCTCGTTCTCGGCCACGGCCTGACGACCGACCTCGGGCCGGGCCCCTGCGCCCAGGCCACGCGTCAGCTTGCGGCCGATCTGAAGGCTGAGGTGCGCAGAGCAGTTCTTGAGGGCCTGCGCGTCCGTGTTGATGGCGACGAACTCGACTCCGTCGAGGTTCTCGTCGATCATCCGGTTGACGGCGTTTCCACCGGCCCCTCCGACGCCCACCACCTTCATGCGTGCGTTGCGCGTCGTCTCGTGCTCGAACTCGAATACCATCTGTCCCTCCCGACTCGTTTGAAGGTCCATCTTCGCTCCGATCTCCAGTCCTGCTCCATCGAGCTCGCGATTCAGAAGAAATCGCGCAGCCAATCCGCCATTCGCGTCAGAGTCCGCTTCGCCAATCCGCCTCCGGTCTCCGCGACCCGCATCCGGCCGTACAGGGCGAGCCCGGTGGCCGCGGAGAGCCCCGGGTCCCTTGTCGCCTCCACGACACCCTCGAGTCCTGAGCCGGGCAGGCCCATCGACACCGGCATGTTGAAGACGCTCTGGGCCAGCTCGACGATGCCTGCCAGCTTCGCTCCTCCACCCGTCAGCACCACGCCGCCCGGCAGGGACCCGAGAAGCTCCTTTTCTTCGAGCGCCTCGTACACGAGCCCGAACATCTCGTCGAGGCGCTGCTCGATGATGTGCGCCAGGAGCTCGCGGGATACCTCGCGGGTGCGTCCGGGCGTCGGACCCGCGATCTCGAGCTTCTCATCCTCGGCAATCATCCGGGTCGTGGCGGAGCCCTGGCTCCTCTTCAGCTCCTCGGCATCCCCGGGCGGAATCCCGAGTCCCTTCACGATGTCGCTGGTCACCGTCGCTCCCCCCCACGGGAGCGTGGCCACCAGGTGAAGTCGGCCGTGGCTGTAGACCAGCATTTCGGTGGCCGCATGGCCGATCTCGAGCAGGACGACCCCCGCCTGCCGCACCTCGTCCGAAAGCACCGACAGGCTCGTCGCGAGGGGTGAGAACACCAGCTCTTCCACCCGGTATCCGGCCCGGTCGATGGCCTTGCGCAAGTTCTGGCAGGCCGGCGAGCCGGCCGTGACCACGCAGACCTCGGATTCGAGCCGAACGGCCTCCATACCGCGGGGATCCTGGATCCCGGCCTGGCCGTCGACCGCGTAGTCCTGCGCGATCGCGTGGAGCAACTCCCGATCCGGGGGGATGACGATGGCCCGAGCAACCTCGTGGACCCGATCGACGTCCCGCTGGTCGATCTCCTCCCGCGTCACCGCCACCACTCCCGACGAGGCTCCGACTTCGATGTGGTCCCCCGTAATTCCGGCGTACACCGGACCGGCCTCGAGGCCGGCCATGTCCTCCGCTGCTCGCAGGGCCTCGCGGATCGATTCGGTCGCGGCCTCGATGTGCGTCACGTTTCGGTTCCGCACGCCCTCGGTATGTGCGGTGCCGATCCCGAGGATCCGGACCGGATCTCCGGCCGAGGCCAGGCCGCCGGTTTCCACGAGCACCGCGGAGGTCGTCGCGGACCCGACACTGAGGCCGGCGAGGCACCGGGGCGCGATCATGCCTTCCCCCTGAGCTCGACCACCACCTGGTCACGGAAACGGGCGTCGACGGAAGTGACCCGACCACGCTCCGAGCACGCACGGATCGCGTCCTCGGCTCGCAGAAAGGCGAGCTCCGCGTCATCGAGAGGAAGGAGGAGACGCTCCACGTGACTGCCCCGCAGCAGTCGAAGCTCGACGGCATCGCCCGTTGTCTGATGGACTTCGGATACCTGGTGCACGAAGTCGGGGCTCAGTCGGTCCAGCCGATCGATGACCGCCAGCGCACGACGCGAGTCTTCGTCGGCCACCCGTCCGCCCTCCACGCTCGCCCCCAGCAGAATCGGCAGATCGAGCGCATGCTGGCTCGGGTCGATCGGCAGCAGATCGCCGCGTCCGTCCACCGGCTCGAGAGCCGGTGCCGAAACGAGGGCCACCGGCCTCACCTCGCGAAGCTCGAGCCGAAGACGGCTGAATCCCTGCCTGCGAACGCGGGCGTCCTCGATCAGCGGGTGGCTCTCGAGACGCGCCTCCGCCTCGGAGTGATCATCCCAGATCGAGGTCCCGGGGGGAATCGCCGCCAGTGCACGCGCCTCCTCCTCATCTACGAAGCGAGCGCCGGTCACGTCGATGCCTGCCGCGTCAAAGGCGGGAATCGTTCGAAACACGGCCGGGCCCCAGACGGGGCTGCCCGCGCCGATGAGGGTGGCGGCCGCGAGAGCGAGCACTCGGCGACGCGTCGTGCGGCTCACTCGGCGCCCCCCACGGAAGCCAGCTCGGCTTCGTCGAATCCCCACAGGCAGATTTCGGGTTGTAGCCAGATCCCCGTGTCCTCGTGGACGCGACGGCGGGTCTCGGACATGAGCCAGAGGACGTCCGCGGCCGACGCGCCTCCGGTATTGGCGATGAAGTTGGCGTGACGCTCCGTGATCCGGGCTCCGCCTCGAACCGCACCGCGCATTCCGGCGCGGTCCACGAGCTCCCAGGCCGACCCGTGCGGTGGGCCCGGGTTCTTCCAGATCGACCCGCACGAAGGGAGCTCGTACACCTGGGTGGCGACCTTACGCTTGCGCCGATCGGCGTGCGTGGCCTGGATCCGGGCCGGATCGCCCGGCGGGGCCGCGAAGCGGGCCGCCACGAACACCCAGGCCTCCGGCAAGTTGACCGCCCGATAGGTGGGAGCCACCTCCTCCGGAGTGAGGCGCACCTGCTCCCCGGACGGGGTCATGGCATCGGCCCAATGGACCCGATCCCACAGCCCCGTCTCGGTCGAGCCCGCGTTCATCCGCAGCCCGCCGCCCACCGAACCGGGGACGGCCTCGAGGAAGTCCCAACCGGCCCGACCCTCGCGCCGCGCATCGCCGACCAGAGACGGAAGCCCCGCCGCAGCTCCCGTCTCGATCGAGTCATCGGCCACCTCGAGGTGATCGAACTCGCCGGCCAGGGTCAGCACGGGCTCCGCCGTCCCACGATCCGCCACGAGCACGTTGGCGCCCCACCCGAGCACCCGGTATCCGGATTCCTCGCAGCTGCGCAGGGCGGACCGCAGCTCGCCGATCGTCGAGATCCGCGCGAGCCGCGGGGTCGGTCCCCCGATCCCGTACCGGGTGAGCGAAGAGAGCGGCACGTCAGGCTCCCACACCGTTCGCCTCCCTCTCCTGCACCACCTCGTGCGCGAGCCGCGTCACGTCGCCCGCCCCCATGAACACGACGACCGCGTCGGGGGTCAGCTCTTCGATCCACTCGACGACGTCTTCGGGTCGGATCGGCTGCACCCGATCGTCAGCGTCCGTCACCAGGGCGGACGTCACGCCCGGTATCGGCGCCTCCCGAGCGGGGTAGATCGGCAGCACTCGCGCGATGTCCGCCCCGGAGAGGGCGGCGGCGAAGTCGGGGCCCAGCCGCCGGGTGCGGCTGTACAGGTGAGGCTGGAACACCACGGCCACGGGGCGCCCCGGCCACGCTCGCCGCACCGCCTCGATGGAGACCCGGACCTCGGTGGGATAGTGCGCGTAGTCGTCGACGATCAGTCGCCCGTCGCGCTCGCCGAGCCTCTGCAGACGCCGGTTCACGCCCGTGAAGTCGGCCAGGGACTCGGCGAGGGCAGGCACCGGGGCTCCCAGTCGAAGTCCGACGGCGAGGGCTGCTCCCGCGTTCTGCGCATTGTGATCTCCGGGGGCACCCAGACGGAAATCAAACGACCCGTCCGCGCTCTCGAGGCGGCAGGTCTGACTCGTTCCTTCGCGGCCGAGCACACGGACCCGATAGTCCGCCCCGGCAGCCAGGCCATAGGTGGATACGGAATCGATCCCTCGCACCACCTCCTCCACCCCCGGGCCCTCGGCGCAGGCGAAGACCCCGTCGCGCCCGGCCGCGCGCAGGGCGAATTCGCGGAACGAGTCACGCAGGTGCTGCAGCCCGTCGTAGCACTCCAGGTGCTCGGGCTCGACCGAGGTGATCACGGCCAGACTGGGGTCGAGCTCGAGAAAAGATCGGTCGTATTCGTCGGCTTCCACGATCGCCACTCCGGAACCGATGCGGGCGTTTCCGCCCCACGCATCCACTCTTCCGCCCACGAGAACGGTGGGATCGAGATCCGCCGCCACGGTCACCTGCGCGGTCATGGCGGTCACCGTCGTCTTGCCGTGCGTCCCGGAAATCCCGATGAGTCGTCGTTCGTTGAGCAGTGCCCCCATGGCGCGGGCTCGCTTCAGCCGGGGAACGCCCGCCGCCGAAGCGGCCGCGAGGATCGGATGGTCGGCGGGGGCCGCCGAGGTGTACACGACCAGGTCCGCTCGCCCGACGGTCTCCAGGTCGCCCTCGCTCACGAGGTGGATTCCGTGGCGTGCGAGGTCACGGGACTCGGGCGTCGGGTGCGCGTCCGACCCGGTGACCCGGTAGCCCTCGGCCGACAGCAGAACGGCGAGGCCGCTCATCCCGGCGCCCGCGATGCCGAGCAGATAGACCGTCGCTCCCGGCGGGGGAAGCAGTGGACGCGAGGGTGGACGAACGTCAACCATCCGCGCATTCCTCGGAGCGACCCGCCAGCGCAAGCATCCGGGCCACGATGCGATCGGACGCATCGGGACGGCCTCGCCGCAGCGAAGCGGCGGCCATGGCGGACAGCTTCGTCGAATCGGCAAGCAGCTCCATGGCGCTTCTCAACAACTCAGGACCGGACACGGAATCCTCCTCGCGCATGAGTGCGGCACCCGCTTCTCGCATGGCCAACGCATTGAACCTCTGGTGATCCCCTGCGGCCGTCGGAAGCGGCACGAGAATGGAAGGCACCCCCGCCGCAGCCAGCTCGGCGCACGTCATGGCGCCGGACCGGCAGATGGCCAGCGAGGCTCGACCCAGTTGCGCCCCGAGCGAGGCGATGAACGGCGTGAGCCGGATGCGGGATGCCCAGCGGCCGTCCGCGATGCGCTCCCTCACGGTCTCGTAGTGCGCGGGACCCGTAACCCAGACGAGGGACACGTCCTCCGGCCACTCGCTCGTCTCCGCCAGCCCCACCGCCATGAGCTCGTTGAGGGCGCGTGCCCCCTGACTTCCGCCGAAGACGAGCAGTGTGCGTCCGGCCGGCCAGTCGAAACCGTGGGCCGGGGAACCGAGCTCCACCGGATTGCCGAACTCGAAGACCTCGGTCGTCCGACCGGGCCGGATCCGGGGACGCGCCTCGGGCAGGCCGAGGTGGATCTGGTCGACCCGGGACGCGAGGGCCCTCGTGACGAGGCCCGGCATGGCGTTCTGTTCCTGGATGGCGGTCGGGACGCCGCGAGCCACCGCCCAGGCGACCGCCGGTCCCGACGCGTAGCCGCCGGTGCCCACGACCAGGTGGGGGCGAAGGTCCGAGAAGGCCCTCTGAAGCCCCCCGAGAACGGCGGGCAAACGGTAAATGTGCCTCCAGTTCCGCCACGGGCGCGTCCGGTACACCGGCTCGAGGGGAAGCAGCCGATGGGGCCAACCGGACCCCGGAAGCACCTCGGCTTCCACGCCACGCCGGGCTCCGATCAGCAGCAGCTCCGCGTCCGGCTCCGCCCGGCGGAAGGCCGAGGCCAGGTTCATGGCCGGAACGAGGTGTCCGCCCGTCCCGCCTCCGGAAAGGAGGATGCGATACGCCACGGGTCAGATCCGACCTCCTTTCGAGACATTGAGCAGGATGCCGGTCGCGCCCAGCATCAGGATGAGGTTCGTTCCGCCCGCGGAGATGAACGGGAGATTGATGCCCGTCGTCGGCATGAGTCCGAGAGCCACGGCGATGTGGCCGAAGGCCGCGAAGGCTACCAGAGAGGTGATTCCGACCGCCACCAGCCGCCCGAACAGGTCCGGGGCCGCCCGGGCGATCCGCAGTCCGATGAGCCCCCAGGCGAGAAACAGGAGGATGACGAGGGCCGCCCCGATGAAGCCCCACTCCTCCGCGATGATCGAGAAGATGAAGTCGTTCTGTGGCTCCGGCAGATAGGACATCTTCAGGCTGCTTCGACCGAAACCCACTCCGAAGAGGCCACCCGACCCGACGGCCATGAGGGACTGCTTCAGCTGGTAGCCGCCCGCGGCCGCCGTCGAGTCCGGATTGAGAAAGGCCGTGACCCGGGCGGCCCGGTATCCGGCCCCGACGATCTGCATCCAGAGCACCGGCAGCGCCGCCAGCCCGAGAATCGCGAAGTGCCCGAACCGGGCCCCGGCGGCGAACAGGACCGCCGCCGCCACCGAGCCGATCATCAGGGTGGCGGAGAAGTGAGGCTCGAGGAGCACGAGGAGGCACACGGGGCCGAGCACCACCAGGAACGGGAGCAGGCCGTACCGAAAGCTGTGCAACCGGTCCTGCTTCTTGACCGCGACGGCCGCGGTCCACAACACGACGGCGATCTTGGCGAATTCCGACGGCTGCACCGTCACCCCGAGATCCAGCCAGCGTCGTGCACCGTTGATTCGCGGAGCGATCGATTCGGTTCCCGGGAGGACCATCGGAATCAGCAGAAGAACCGTCAGGCCGAGCACGGGCCAGGCCATTCTCCGGTACAGGCGATACGGGACGAAGCTCGCCACCGCGAGCATCACGAGCCCGATTCCGGCGCGGACCGCCTGCTGGAACAGGAAGTGACCATCCTCCAGACCTTCGACCTGAGCCACGTACGAGCTGGCGCTGTACACCGAGAGAAGACCGAAGGCGACCAGCGCCAGAGTCACGACGAACAGTGCGCGGCCCGCCAGGGACGGTCGCGAGCTCGCCGGGCGCATGGGCAGCAGGCCGGAAATCCGCTGGACGCTCACCGGTCCACGTCCTCTGCCGGGAGGGCCCGGAAAGCGGCCTCGAAGGCCCGACCGCGCTCCTGGTAGTTGGGGAACATGTCGTAGCTGCTGCAGGCGGGAGACAGGAGCACGACGTCTCCCGGCCGGGCGAGTGAGGCGGCGGTGCGAACGGCGGCCTCGATTCCGCTTTCCACGACGAGCGCCTCCACGGTGCCATCGAGGTCCGAGACGATGCGGGGCGCGGCTTCCCCGTAGGCCACGATGGCGCGCGCCGAATCGCGGAGGCTGGCGGCCAGGGTGGAGTACGGTTCGCCCTTGTGCCTTCCACCGAGGATCACGATCAACGGACGATCGAAGGACCCGAGCGCCACCGAAGCCGCCGAGACGTTCGTGGCCTTCGAGTCGTTGACCCACACGACGCCGTTTCGCTCCCCGATCGGCTGCAGCCGGTGCGCGAGCGGCTCGAAGGTCGAGAGCCCGGCGGAGATCGCATCCGGGCCGACGCCGGCGAGCGCGCTGGCCAGGCCGGCGGCGAGGGCGTTCGACACGTTGTGCGGCCCGAGGAGACGGAGATCGGAGGCCGGCATCCACTCGGCCTCCTCGTCGATTCGGCACCGGAGCCTCCCGGCGGCGTCGAGCCAGGCACCGAACTCCACCGGTCCTCCGGTCGAGAAGAGAAGACGACGGCCCGGTACGCCCCGGGCCAGCTCGAGCGCGGTCGGATCGTCGGCGTTCAGTACCCAGATCGAGTCGTCCGAGGCGCCCTCGAAGAGCCGCCGTTTGTCGGCGTAGTAGCTGTCGACGTTCGGATACCGGTCGAGATGATCGGGCGAGAGGTTGAGCAGCACTCCGATGTCCGGTCGGATGCTCTCCTGGTCGCCGAGCTGGAAGCTGGACAGCTCCAGCGCCACCCAGTCCGGCTGCGGCGACTGCAGGACGATTCGAGAGAGGGGAAGGCCGATGTTGCCGGCCGCCGCCGCGGTCAGACCTCCGGCCTTCATCAGATGCGCCGTCAGAGCGGTCGTGGTCGTCTTGCCGTTCGTCCCCGTGATGGCCACCACGCGGCTCTCGAGATCACGCCAGCCGAGCTCGACCTCCGCGATGGTCCGAATCCCCGCATCGCGAATCCTTCTCCGGATCTCGGAGGCCGGTCCGATCCCCGGGCTGACCACGACGACGTCCGCGTCGAGAATCCGGTCGATGTCGTGGCCTCCCGCTTCGGCGTCGATTCCGGCTGCCTGCAGCCGAACGGCCGCAGCCGAAGGGCCGGCCGCGCTCGAGACGTCGCTGGCGTACACGAGTCCGCCCCGGGCCGAGGCCAGGGTGGCGGCAGCTTCGCCCGACACGCCGAGGCCGAGAACCGCGACCTTCGATCCCGGCGTGAACGCCGGCTCGCGAACCCCGTCGATCCGCCTCATCGGACCTTCATGGTCGCCAGACCGGCGAGGGCGAAGATGATCGCCAGGATGTAGAAGCGGATGACCACACGGGTCTCGGGCCAGCCGAGCTGCTCGAAGTGATGATGCAACGGCGCCATTCGGAACACGCGGCGGCCCGTGCCGGTCCTCAGGCGCGTGTACTTGAAGAACGTGGTCTGGGTCATCACAGAGAGAACCTCGAGCACGAACATCCCACCGATGATGAAGAGCAAGAGCTCGGACTTGAGAAGCACCGCCACGGTGCCGATCGCGCCGCCCAGCGCGAGCGACCCCGTGTCTCCCATGAAGACGAGCGCCGGAGGTGCATTGAACCAGAGAAAGCCAATGGCCGATCCGGCCACCGCCACGGAGAACACCGTGAGCTCCCCCGCGCCGGGCAGGTACGGAAGCCCGAGGTAGAACGAAGTGTCCACGCGACCCATCACGTACGCGAACACGGCAAAGGCCAGCGCCGCGATGGCGCTGAGCCCCGCCGCCAGGCCGTCGAGGCCGTCCGTCAGATTCACGGCGTTCGCGCTTCCCGCGACCACGAGGGCCACGAACAGGGGAAACACGAGAGGAACGAAGACCAGGTGCACGTTCTTGAAGAACGGAACCAGGCGATGCGTGACCTCGTGGCCGGAGAGGGGGAGCAGGAGCAGCGTGAGCCCGAGCGCCACGCCGGCCACCATCTGCCACAGGAGCTTCTGACGGGCGATGAGGCCCCGCGACTCGTGGCGGACGACCTTCAGATAGTCGTCCCAGAACCCGATCGCGCCCATGACGAGGGTCACGATGACCGCGATGCTGACGTAGGGATCGAAGACCCGGGCCCACAGCGACGTGGATACGAGGATCGAGACGAGCATGATGACTCCCCCCATCGTCGGGGTGCCCGCCTTCTTCCGGTGCGATTTCGGCCCCTCGGCCCGGATCACCTGCCCGACGCGGCCCGTCTCGAGCCGTCGGATCACGGTCGGCCCGACGAGGAACGACACCAGCAGCGCGGTGACCATGGCGCCGGCCGCACGGAACGAGATGTACTGGAAGACGTTGAAGATGATGTGGCGATCCGCCAGCGGGAACAGGAGCTCGTACAGCATCAGCGATCTCCCCCCGTCAGCGCGTCCACGACTCCCTCGAGCCTCACCCCGCGCGAAGCCTTCACGAGGAGGACCTCGCTTCCTTCGAGTTGGCCTTCGAGCCGGTCCGCCGCCTCCGCCACGGTGTCGGGATAGAGCACCGTCGTCCCCTCCGGCGTGCCCACCCGCCGGAAGGCTTCCTGGAAGGATCCGATCGCCAGGATGACCGAAAACCCGGCGTCCAGCATCGCCCTGGCGACCTCTGCGTGCGCTTCGGCCTCGGCTGAGCCGAGCTCGAGCATGGTTCCGACGACGGCGGCCAGGGGTCGTCCGGGGAACGCCGTGGCGCAGTAGTCGATCGCCGCCGCAAAAGATTCGGGGTTGGCGTTGTAGCAGTCCGCCACGACGGTCAGGGCTCCGACCTGGAGGAGGGCGCTCCGATGCCCGACCGGACGATAGTCGGCAAGTCCCCTCGCCGCCGCTGCCGGATCCAGGCCGAGACGTACGGCGACGGCAGCGGCGATCAGGCCATCGCGAAGATGGTGCTCTCCGCCCGCAGGAATGCGGTAGTCGACTCCCGCCACCGTGAACTCCGAGGACTCCGCTCCGACCGACCAGCGATCCGGTCGGAACTCGCACTCCGCGCCGAGGCCGGCGGCCCAGGTGTCCGGCCGAAGTTCACGGGCCCTAGCCGGAAGCTCTGCCGGAAGCTCGCCCACCACGGCGTTTCCGTCCTCCGATGCACCGCGGAGCAGGTCCAGCTTCTCCTCGAGGACTCCAGCGAGGCTGCCGAGCCCCTCGAGATGTGCCGGACCCACGGTCGTGATGACCGCGTCATCCGGCTCGGCGATCTCGGCCAGGGTTCGAATCTCGCCCGGCTCGCTGGTTCCGATCTCGAGGACCCACAGTTCCTCCTCCGGTTCGGCCTCGAGGATGGAGAGAGGCAGTCCGATACGGTTGTTGAAGTTCCCCCGCGTCCCGTAGACCCGACGCTCGGATCGCAGCGCGCAGACGAGCATCTCCTTCACCGTCGTCTTGCCCGAGGAGCCGGTCACCCCCACCACACGAGCACCGCTGCGGCGCCGGTGAAAGCGGGCCAGCTGGCCCAGCGCCCGAACGGTGTCGGGAACGCGGAACATCGGGAGGCTCGAGCCCTCGTCCGTGAAGGATGAGGAGACGACGGCCCCGGCGGCGCCTCGCCGCTCGGCCTGCTCGACGAACTCGTGTCCGTCGAACCGCTCACCCTCGAGGGCCACGAAGAGGGCGCCGGGCTCGAGACGGCGTGTGTCGGTGGAGACGGAGCCAAACTCGACCACTCCGCCCGGAGCGTCGAGTTGGAGCGCGGAGGCAACCTCCACGGCCGTGAAGCGGGCGGTCATGGCGCCCTCCCCCGGTCGGTACGCGCCGCCACGATCGCCGCCTCGTCGAACGGAATGCGCTCACCGCCCACGTCCTGGTACGTCTCGTGTCCCTTTCCGGCGAGCAGGATCACATCGTCCGGTCGGGCGATGTCGAGCACGTATTCGATGGCTTCTTCACGGTCCAGAACGACCCGGTAGGAATCGGCAGGCATGTCACGGGCGATGTCACGACAGATGTCCCCCGGGTCCTCCGACCTCGGGTTGTCCGTGGTGAGCACCGCGAGATCGGTGAGGCGAGCGGCGATCGACCCCATCACCGGTCTCTTGGCTCGATCCCGATCTCCGCCGCAGCCGAAGACCACGTAGAGCTTCCCCGACGTCAGGGAGGAGAGCGTTCCGAGGACCCGCTCGTACGCGTCCGGCGTGTGCATGTAGTCCCGAATCACCAGCGCCGGCCGCTCGGCGAGCCTCTCCATCCGGCCAGGCACCTGGGGAGCCGTGGTCAGCCTCTCGGCCGCCTCGGCGGAGTCGAGACCGAGGCTGCACGCAGCCGCGGCAGCGGCCAGAGCGTTGTGCACGTTGAATTCCCCCAACAGGGGAAGGCGAACGTCCCCGTGTCCCCATGGAGTCTCCAGACGCCACTCGCTACCGCCCGCCGTGTGCCGGACCCCGGAGGCTCGAACCTCGGCGCCGGACGCGAGCCCGTACCGAAGCACAGGACGGCCCGAGAAGTCGTGGTCGGACCAGGCCGGGTCATCCGCATTCACGGCGCATACGCCGTCGGGAGCCACCTGCTCGGCGAGGCGCAGTTTTGCGTCCCGGTATTCGGAGAGGTTCGGGTGATAGTCGAGGTGCTCGTGCGTGAGGTTCGTGAATACCGCCGCATCGAAGCTCAGACCGGCCACCCGGCGCTGATCCAGAGCATGGGAGGACACTTCCATGGCGACGAACCGGGTATCGTCCGCGACCAGCTCCCGGAGCGTCTCCATCAGGTCCTGCGGATCCGGCGTGGTGAGCCGTCCGGGGTGCCGCTCCCCGGAACGATCGAACCACCCGAGGGTGCCGACGGCCGCGGCCGGGGCGACGCCCGCGAGAAGATGCCTCAGAATGAGAGCGGTGGTCGTCTTTCCGTTCGTGCCGGTGATTCCGACGAGCGACAGTCGGGACGCGGGATCACCGCTCACCAGCGCGGCGAGATGAACGACGGCCGCACGAGAGTCCCGGACCACCAGCTGCGGCAGATCGACCTCGACCCGTGGCCTTTCGACAAGGGCCGCGGCCGCTCCCGCAGCCGCGGCCCGTGCGACGAACTCGTGCCCGTCGAACGCGGTGCCGCCGAGGGCGCAGAAGAGGACACCGGGCCGCACCTCCCGCGAGTCGGTGACGAAGCCCGAGAACTCGGCGGGCGGATCCCCTTCCCACCGGGGGTCGAGCCCTCGGATCCGCAGTCGGTCCTCCAGGTCCTGTCTCTGTATCACGCCCGGTTTCGTTTCTCGTTTCCAGCCGTTCTTCGTGTCGGCTACGGAGGCCGCGGATCCCCTGTTCACGTCAGCGCAGGAGAATCGTCGCGCCGCGAACGACGCGTGTTCCGGCCGAGGGCTCCTGACGGGTCACCCGCCCTGCCCCCGTGAACTCGACTCGGAGCCCGAGAGCGTGGAGTCGGGACACGGCGATTCGCGTTTCCAGTCCCGTTACGTCGGGGAGAAGGCGCTCACGGTCGGCCGACCTCGAGGTCGCAACTCCCGGTGCATCGGCGAAGCGATACGGCGAAGGGGCGGCTTCGGCTCCGCGGGCCTCCCAATCCAGGCGAACCCGACGCATCGGTTGGGTCTCGGACTGGATCAGCCCCCGTCCACGGGTCGCGAGAATGGCCTGGACCACGGTTCGCATGACGGGCGCCGCCGTCAGACCGCCATACACGTGTCCCTTCGGGTCCTCGAGCTTCGCCATGATGACCAGGCGGGGTCGATCGACGGGCGTGTAGCCCACGAAGGACGCCGCGTAGCGCCGGTCTCCGTATCCGCCAGAGCCGGCGATCCGGGCCGTTCCCGTCTTGCCCGCGACCTTGAGCGTCGCGAGGGATGCCTCGGTCCCCGTACCTCCCTCGTCCACCACCGCCTGCAGGACACCCGAGACCGCTCGGGCCGTGGCCTGATCGATCACCCGGCGGATGGTGCGAGGTTGAAAACGCCATTCCGTGCCATCCGTCGACCTCACCTCGTGGACGAGAGCCGGTTCGAACAGCTCTCCGCCGTTGGCGAGGGCGCCGTACGCCATCACGAGCTGAAGCGAAGTGGTCGAAAGCTCGTAGCCGATGGCGAGCGAGGCGGGACTGAGGGCGGACCAGCGGTCGGGCCGACGCAGGAGTCCGCCCGATTCCCCGGGTAGAGCGATTCCCGTCGGAGTCCCGAACCCGAAGTCGCGCAGATAGCGGTACTGAACCCCGGGCTCGATCCGTTCGGCGAGCTTCGCGGACCCGATGTTGCTCGAGAACTGGATCACCTCGGCCACGCTGATCGTGTCGTGCGGGTGCACGTCGGAGATGACGCGGTGTGCGGTCCGGTATTCGCCGTGTTCCGCATAGACCGGCTCGTCGAGGCTGGCCAGCCCCTCGGCGAGCAGGGTGGCGAGGAGGAACGGCTTCACGGTCGATCCCGGCTCGTACGGCGCCGTAAAGGCGGGCACGGTCCCGGCGGCTCCCTCCCGACGGGAAGCGACCGCCAGCAACTCCCCCGTGTTCGGGTCGGCCATGATGACATCGCCACCCGACGAACCGGTCTCCTCGATCGCATTCTGGAGCGCGGCCTCGGCGATGGCCTGGAGGTCGGCATCAATGGTCAGATAGACATCCCTGCCAGGCGTCGCGGTTCGATCCCGATCGGCCGGGATCGGATACAGCTCGCCCCGGGCATCGCGGCGTCCGAGGAGCTGGCCGGGCGTGCCACGCAGGAGGGAGTCCAGAACGAGCTCGAGGCCCGAAACTCCCGACGCTTCGCCGGATACGCGTCCGAGCAGTTCCCGGGCGAGGTCTCCCTCCGGATACACGCGGGTGAGGACCGGCTCGAATTCGACCGCCGGTCCCACCGACCGGGACAGCGACTCGCGCACCGCCATGCTCACCTGGCCGATCGGGATCCAACCGGTCGACCGCCTCGTCAGACGCTCGGCCTGCGACCGCGTGAGCTCGAGCATCGAGGTGATCTTGCGCGCGTCCCGAGCCGGGTCGCCGGACTGAGCTGGCGCGAAGAAGGCTCGGTACTCCTGCCGGGAGAGCGCAAGCGCCTTTCCGTTGCGGTCGAGGATGCTTCCCCTGGCCGCCGGAAGCTCGATCGTCTCCGTCGTCTGGCTGAAGGCCTGGGCCTGCCAGCGATCTCCCTGGACGATCTGCAGCTGAGCCGCCCGACTCACGAATGCGGTGGCCAACACGGCGAGGACGGCCGCGAGACCGTGCGTCCGCCGAGCATGTGTCCGCTTCGAGATCTTGCGAGTCTTCTTCGTGGCCATTGCCCTCGCCCCCGCTCTAGGGCCCGACATCCGGCAGGTGAACCACCTCATCATCGGTGGCAGGCCGCATCCCCAGGTGTGCGGCCGCCACCAGAATCCGCTCCCGTGAGGCGAGCGAATCCACGCGCACGAGCTCCTCCGACAGCCGCGTCCTCAGCACTTCTTCCTCCGTTCGGAGGACATTGATCGACTCGGCCAGCCGGTTGCCCCGGGCCGTTCGGTTGACCGATACGATCAAGGAAGTCGTGAGGGCGACCAGCGCCAGGATCGTCACGAGCTGTCGGCGACGCATCCCGGGACGGCGCCTCTTGCTCCTGCGGCCGCCCGCCGGCTTCCTTCTCTTCGTCTTCTTCGTGCCCGCCTGTCGCGCCGGCGTCATGCCCGCTCCCACCCCCGCAGACGCGCGCTACGTGCCCGCGGGTTCGCCTCCACCTCGGCTTCGCCGGGACGCGCCGGCTTCCGAGTGAGCAGGCGCCCCAGTGCCCGTCCCCTGCACTGGCATACGGGCCACTCCGGCGGGCATATGCAGTCCTGACTCCACTCCCGGAACGTTCTTTTCACGATTCGGTCTTCCAGTGAGTGGTACGAGAGGACGACCAGCCGTCCCCCAGGTGCGAGCATCTGCCGGAGAACTTCGAGCCCTTCCCGGAGTGCCCCCAGCTCATCGTTCACGGCGATCCGAACGGCCTGAAACAGGCGAGCCTTGTCCCGTTCGGCCAGGGGACGACGGAGCGCCACCGAGGCGGCCGCCACCAGATCATCCGCCGTGCTCAGTGGCTCTCGCCGGCGTCGACGAATGATCTCCCGGGCCATGCCCCGCCACTTCCTCTCTTCCCCGAACTCCCGGAAGATCCGCCCCAGCTCTTCTTCCGTCGCCGTATTCAGTAAGTCGGCTGCGGTTCTCCAACCGCCGGCTGTCCCGCCCATCCGCATGTTCAACGGTGTGCCCCGGCGGAAGGAGAAACCGCGCGCCGTCGTATCGATCTGATGGGACGACACGCCCAGATCCAGAAGGGCCCCGTTCAGACCGACGTCTATGTGTTCCTTCAGCAGTTCTGCTGCGTCCCGGTAGTTGCCCTCCAGCACCGTGGCGCGATCCGAGTAGCGAGCGAGCTGCCGTCTCGCGGCAGTCACGGCCTCGCGATCGCGGTCCAGCCCGATCAGGCGCAGCGAAGAACTCGCATCGAGCATCCGTGCTGCGTGGCCCCCGCCCCCGATCGTCGCGTCGAGGAACCACCCTCCGCGCTCCGGCTCGAGCAGCTGCAGCACTTCCTCGACCATCACCGGCTCGTGCGAATAGCGCTGCTCGGTCATGCACCCTCGCCGACCGCCCGGAACCGGAGCTCAGGCGAAAATGCCGGCCAACCGATCGCCGAAGTCGTCTCCGGTATCGCTGATCGCCCGGGCGAATCGCTCCGGGTCCCAGATTTCGATCTTGTCTATGGCTCCAACCACCTGCGCTTCGTCCCGGATACCGGCACCTTCGCGCAGACGGTCTGGAATCAGGATGCGTCCCTGCTTGTCGGGTACGACGACGACAGCGTTCGCCGTGAGGCCGAGCATCGTGTGGCGGGCGCGAGGGGCGCTTCGGGCCAGGGTGCGCAACCGCTCCTGGACCTCGGTCCACGTCTCATCGGGATAGAGGGTGAGGGCGTCCGGCTGCGCCTGGATCAGGACGAAAGACTGGGTCCCGCTGTCCCGGCGAAATGCCGCCGGCAGCGTGACCCTGCCTTTCTCGTCCACCTGATACAGGTAGCTCCCGAGGTAGCCGCCCAATTCGCACCACCACTTTCAGGCAGGAGAGGAGATATCCCCACAGTTCTCCACTTTTCCCCACTGCGCCCCATTTTACCTGTCAGGTACGTGCAGCGCAACCCCGGTCCCCCACCGGGACCCGTAGACGCAAAAAGGCCCGGCGGAACTCGTAGTTCCGCCGGGCCCTGGCCCTGCCGATCGGGGAAGGAGCGTTCCCGCGGCGTCCTGAACGCCGGGGCGATCAGCCGCCGCAGTTCTTCCGGATGATCTGCTCCTGCCGGTAGATGTACACGTCCGTGCTCTCGCGAATCTGAGCCTGGCTCTGCGGCTGCTCCGATCCGGCACGGTCGAGGTTCGGCAGCACCTGCTGGAACTTCGACAGCGCGCGACGCGCCGGCTGGCAGGCCTCGTTCGTCTCGTTGCCCTGATCGATGGCCACTCCCTGCTGGTAGTAGCCATAGGCCGTGAAGAAGTAGAGCTGGTCCCGTACCCGGCCCGGACCGGCCATGCTCGTGCCGACCTCGAACATCCGAATCGCCTCGTCGTACTGGCCGTTCTTGAAGAAGTCGTTGTACCCACGTGCCAGAAGCTGCCCCGTGACGACCTCGACATCGGCGCCGCGCTCGACCGCCGTCCTCAGATCCGCCGTACCGCCCGTGGAGTCCCCGGCCCGCAGCTTCAGGAAGCCGCGTCGCAGGTAGGCGTTCGGATAGTCCGGATTGAGCTCCAGCGCCCGATTGAGCGCCGCGATCGCGTCATCGAACCGCTCCATGCGGCCGTAGATGTCGCTGCGGATGGACCACAGCCCCGCATCCTCCGGCATGAGCGTCTGCGCGCGGTCCGCGAACGCCAGCGCCGCGTCGTAGTCGCCGAGCTCCAGATTCGCGGCGATCACGTTCCTCAGGATCTCGGGGTTCATGTCCTCGCCCTTGAGCTCGAGGACGTGATCGTAGGCCTCGACCGCGAGCCGCACCGAGGCCGTGTCGGCGATCGCCCCCGCAGCGGGGTCCGCCGTTCCGCTTGCCGTGGTCCCCTTCTTGAGAGCCACGTTGCCGAGGAACTCCCACAGGTCCGCGTTGGTCGAGTCGATCGCGATGCCTTCCTGCAGCAACTCGATCGCCTCCACCTCGCCGCCCGCCTGCGCGAGCTCGAACGCGACCGTCATGCGCACGCTCGCGTCGCCGGGATTGAAGTTCAGGTATTCGCGATACAGCTCGACGGCCCGATCCATGTTGCCGAGCTGGGCGTGCGCGTACGCGAGAGCGTTCAGCGCGTCGACCTCGGCCGGGTTGTTCTGGATCACGAACTCCAGGTCTTCCACCGCGGCGGACCAGTCCTCCAGTCCCATGTAGACCCGGCCACGCAGATAGTGTCCGGCGGTGCTCTCCGGGTTCGTGGCGAGAGCTTCCTCGCAGTTGCGCAGCGCGTCCTCGTACTGCTCCGCAGCCAGGTAGTCCTGGCAGAAGAGAAGGGCGCGCCGATAGTCAACCTGCTCTCCGAAGGCAGACACGATCACTCCGGCGGCCTGTTCGACCTCGCGGTTGCCGTCTCCGGGGACCATGAACTCGGGCACCGCGACTTCGTCCCCGCTCTTCGAATCGACGAACGTGACGTTGAGGGCATTGCCGGCGCCGGAGGCGGACACGGTGCCGGTCATTACGACGTCGGCGTTCAAGCGGCCCGCAAGCTGCCTCCACTGGATCAGCCCCAGGTCTTCTTCCTTGAGCTTCAGACGACGGAGCTCATCCTTGACCTGGTCCCAGTCGATCGCCACCAGCGTCGGAATCGCCTCGAGTCCGTCCCGGACGTCCTCGGACACCTTCTTTCCGAAGTCCTTCTTGACTCCGGGGTCGCTCTGCAGCGGCGCGACGAGCACCCTCGCGCGCCCACCCGCGCCGCCGTCGTCCTGCGCCATCACGTTGACGGGGGCCCAGATGAGCGAAACGGCCGCCACCAGAAGGCTCCGTCCGCCCCAACTCAGAATCGCACGCTTCATGTTCCGGTCCTCGATATGTTCCGTAAAACCCGCACGGGGCGTACCTCCCCACGCCACCGTTACGACACTCGATCGCCGGGGATTGTTCCTCATCGCCGGTCGATCCCACATGGGCGAAGCTGGATTCGAACCAGCGACCTCCTGCTTGTAAGGCAGGCGCTCTGGACCAACTGAGCTATTCGCCCTCTTCCTCAGCGGCCGCGACGAAACCCGACCAGCAGCCCGGCGGGGATCAGCACGACGTAGCCCGCGAACAGGAGTAGCGGCGCGAGCACGACCGAGCCCCGGTCGAGGAAGAAGTATCCAAACAAAACGACCACGACCCCAGCCAGCAGGAGAACGGCGTTCCGAGTCTCCAGCAGGCCGAACAGCCGTGGACGCTGTACGCCGTTTCCGGCTTCGCCTCCGCGGTTCCCATCCATCGCGGAAGGATACCCGCTGAGCGTTGTCAAGTCAATCAGGATCGGGCGTCCTGCCCACCGCACCCGAGATCGTCGAATCGGGGTCTCGCACGGTCGACTCGGCCGGTCGTAGAGACCCGGGCTGGGGGTCGCCCGGCATCGGCGGCGCCGCGGCTGCCCGCTCCTCGTTCCGCAGCTTCTGGAGCCGCGCACGATCGACGCGCGCCCGACGCAGCGCCACGAACAGAACGAGGCCCGTGACCGCGAGCCAGAAAACCCCGGCCCGAGAGAGCAGGTAGAGCCATCCGTACCGATCGACGAGGGAGCGCTTCCAGCGCGTCTCGAACGCGTCCTCGGTGATCCCGTAGGTTTTGCGGAGGGCCTCGGCGAACGTCTGTCCCTCTGCGAGCCGACGGAACATCGCCGACAGGCCCGGCTCACCCCCCATCGAGACGAGCTCGTGAACGGCCGTATACGAGAGCAGATAACCGATCCTGGCGTCCATGGAGTGACGCCGGAAGCGCAGGTCGATCTGCTCCAGGGTGGCGGCGCCGTTTCGTAGAAAGGCGGACTGCAGTTGCCAGGCATCCTCGAAGTTCCATTCCCCGGACACGTACTGGGCGTACCCCTCCGTGAGCCATCGGGGGTAGTTTCCCGACGTGGCCGCACCGATCGCCAGGTGAGCGATCTCGTGTCGCAGGACGGTCTTCAGCCCGCCGGGACCTCCCAGCCCGGGGCCCGTTCGAAGCGCGATTCGACGGCTGGCCGGATGTGCCGTGCCGGCCACCCAGCTCTCCTCGTGACGAAGATCCTCGGGCACTCCGGAGGCGAGATCCGCGGTGATCCACAGCTCGAGGGAGTCGATGCCCACGTCGGTCAGCGATCCGATTCCGGGAAGTGCCCTCCAGACGGCCGGATCGGCAACCAGTGTCTCGCCGAGCCCGATCAGGTCCGGATCTCCCCGCACGACGACCCGCGATGGGGCTCCCGGCACCGCCTGAGGATCCACGGGAGATGTCAGAGTGCCGGCGGCAAGGATCGGCAGAAGCGACAGCATCCCCCGGAATCCCTGGAACCTCGGGTCCCTGCCCCTGATCACGATCGAGCCCGTGCCCACCGAACGGCCGCCGCCAACCCGTCCGGAAGCGGTGACGTGAATACGAGCTCCTCGCCGGTCACGGGGTGCACGAATCCCAGTCGGGCCGCGTGGAGAAACAGGCGACCGACCCGCCGGTGGAACTCCCGGGCCCACCGGGCCCCCGCTCCGGTCATCCCCCGGTGCCAGTCCGGTCCGTACACCGGGTCCCCGACCACTGGATGCCCGAGATGTCGGAGGTGAACACGGATCTGATGCGTGCGGCCCGTATGCAGTCGGACCGCCATGAGATCGGCCGCAGGCCATCGCTCGAGCCGCCGGAAACGGGTTCGGGCCGGGCGGCCCCCTTCCACCACGGCCATCCGTTTCCGGTTCGCCGGATCCCGGCCGATCGGGGCATCGACCGCGAAGTCGTCCTCCCCGACGTGACCCCAGCAAGCGGCGAGGTAGCCACGACGGACTTCCCGGCGCGCAATGGCTCGGCTCAGCTCGGTGTGCGCGATTTCGGTGCGTGCCACCACCATCAGACCACTGGTGTCCCGGTCGAGTCGGTGAACGATTCCGGGCCGGGTGGGCTCTCCGATCGGCGACAGCGACCCGAGGTGATGCAGCAGCGCGTTGACCAGGGTGCCGTCCCGGTGTCCGGCCGCTGGGTGGACGACGATCCCGGCCGGCTTGTCGACCACGGCCAGATGCTCGTCCCGATACACGATGTTCAGGGGAATGGCTTGAGCAACGATCGCCGTGTCGGCAGCCGCGGGCACGGTCACCGTCACCTCTTCGCCGGCTCGAAGGCGGCGGCTCTTGCGCGCAGGCGAGCCTCCGACGAGCACCAGCCCCTCGGAGATGAGCTCTGCGATTCGGCTGCGGCTCAGACGCAAACGATCGGCCAGATACGCATCCAGCCGATCGTCCCGATCGTCATCGACCCGAAAGCGATGAACCTCAGCCGGTTCCCGGCTCCGGTTCGTCAGCGTGCCTCTCCTCCAGGTAGAAAGAGACGAGTAGAAGGACCGCTCCGATGCTCACGGCCATGTCGGCCACGTTGAAGATCGGCCAGCGGTGGCGACCGATTCCGACGTCGAGAAAGTCCACCACGCCAGCCTCGAACCGGAACCGATCGATGATGTTGCCGATCGCTCCTCCGCTCACGAGCGCAACGGCCAGCAGCCGCAGGCGATCGCGAGCCGGCGTCGACCGGTAGATCAATCCGAGAACGACCAGGGCGACGAGGGCGAGCACCAGAAAGAACAAGCGCGAGTGCTCGCCGATGTTGATCCCGAAGGCGGCTCCCGGATTGTGCGTGTACGTGAGACGAAAGAAGTCGCCCACGACCGGAACGGAGTAGCCGTACGTGAGCGTGTTCATCGCCCACATCTTGGTCAGGTAGTCCAGGATGACGACCGTCCCCACGACGCCCGCCAGCAGAGTCTTCTTGTTCACCTCCGGAGCGAGTGCCCGCGATTCGGAGAGGGCGCCCGACTCAGCGAGAGACACCCGTCTCTTCCTTTTCCTTGCAGCGGATGCACTGAACCGTGTGCGGCAGGGCGTCGAGCCGCTCGAAGGAGATCTCTTCCCCGCAATCCTCGCAGACGCCGAAAGTGTCAGGCGACCGGTACAGACGCCTCAGGGCCTCATCGAGGTGATACAGGTATCGGCCTTCCTTGCTGGCAAACAGAAACGCCTTCTCGCGCTCCATTGCATCGGTCCCCTGATCGGCCATGTGAAAGCTGTAGGCCGAAAGATCGCCGTCCGACGCCTGCATACTGTTCGAAAAGGACTCGTCGTAGTGACCCAGGTCCTTGAGCGCCCTCTCCCTGAGCTTGAGGAGTCGCTTCTCGATGTGCTTCAGGTCCTTCTTCTTCATCCCGTTGCCCCGATCTCGCCTATATAGGCATGTATCAGCCCGTTCGGTCCGCGGATTCCGAACCGTCCATGCGGCTCAGTCCGAGGATCACGCTTTCTCCATCCACTTCAACGGACGCCGAGTGCGCGAGGTCCGTCGTCTCCGCCGCATCCAGCGTCCATCCGACAGCCAGCGTCTCGCCGGCAATGTACTCCCGGTGCTGCCGTACGGCCCGCTGCAGGCGTTCCGATCCGATCACCATTCCGAGGTGAATGCGATCGCTCACCTGCAGTCCCGAGTCGCGCCGCAGTCTCTGTACGCGGCTCACCAGCTCACGGGCCAGCCCCTCCGCCTCGAGCTCCTCGGTGACCGTCGTGTCGAGGCCCACCAGATAGCCGCCCTGGCTCTGAACCGTCAGGTGACCGGAGGCCTCTTCCAGCACCTGCACCTCGTCCGGCCGGATCTCCACCTCCTCATCGTCCACCCGAACGGTCACGACCTCTCCGATCCCGAGCCGACGAACCGAATCCGCGTCCAACTCCGTCACGGCCCGGGCGATCCGAGGCGTTCGACCGCCATGCCTCGGCCCCAACTGCGCAAAGTCCGGTTTCGCGGACAGCCGCACAATATCGCCACTTCCGGACGGGAATACAACTTCCTTCACGTTCAGTTCCTGAAGCAGGATCGCTTCCAGCTCCGGACCCGGCCTCGATCCGCCCGGGATGATCGCCTGAAGCGTTCCGAGCGGCTGCCGTACCCGGACGCCCGCTGCCTCACGGGCCGCCCGGCCGAGCGTGGAGAGGCGCCGCACGTCCTCCATGCGTCGCTCGAGATCCGGGTCACTCCACCCGAACCCGTCGGGAAAGTCCGCCAGGTGCACCGAACCGCCCGTGAGTCGGCGGTGAAGCCAGTCCGTCAGAAACGGCGAGATGGGCGCGAGCACCAGCGACGTGACGGTCAGTGCCCGGTACAGGGTCGAGAACGCATCGTCGGTGCTGCTCCGCGCCTCCCGGTCGTCCGCTCTCGCTCCGGTGGCCCAGAATCGATCCCTCGTCTGCCGGACGTACCAGTTGGAGAGGTCGTCGAGGACGAACGAACTGATCCGTCTCGCCGCCCGCGTGAGGTCGAGGGACTCGTAGTCGTCCCGCACGGCGGCCACCAGACCGTCGATCCGGCTCAACAGCCACCGATCCACGGCCTCCCGGGACGAGGGCTCGGAGGGATCCGCCGTCTCGTGGTTCCAGCCTTCCAGATCCGCATACATCGCGAAGAAGCGGTAGGTGCTGCGCAGCGTGTCGAACAGCTTGCGGTTCGTCTCCCGCAAAGCGTCGCCGTCCCACTTCTTCGGCAGCCACGGATTGCTCGAGGAAAGCAGATAGAATCGGAGAGCATCGGCGCCGTACTCGGACACCGTGTCCCATGGGTCGACGACGTTCCCGCGGGACTTGGACATCTTCTGACCGTCCTGATCCAGGATCAGGTCGTTGACGACCACGCTCCGGTACGCCGGTTGCTCGAATACGAGGGTCGAGATGGCGAGCAGCGAATAGAACCACCCGCGCGTCTGGTCCACGCCTTCGGCGATGAAATCTGCCGGAAAGTGCGACTCGAATTCCGCTTCGTTCTCGAACGGATAGTGCCATTGGGCGAACGGCATGGAGCCCGAGTCGAACCAGGCGTCCATGACCTCCGGAACGCGCCGCATGACACCGCCGCAAGCCTCGTGACCGCACGGCCACGTGAGTTCGTCGATATAGGGGCGGTGCGGGTCGAACCCCTCCGGCAGGTCTCCCGCGTGGCTCTCCAGTTGAGAAAAACCACCGATGACGTCGAGGTGTTCAGGGTCGCGATCGCACACCCATACCGGCAGAGGGGTCCCCCAGTACCGGTCGCGCGACACCGCCCAGTCCACGTTGCCGGCCAACCACTCGCCCATCCGACCTGAGCCCATCTCCGGAGGATGCCAGTCGACCGAATCGTTGTTCGCGAGAAGCCGCTCCCGCGCCGCGGTGGTGCGGATGTACCACGAATCCCGGGCCATGTAGAGGAGCGCGCTGTCGCACCGCCAGCAGTGCGGATAGCTGTGCTCGTACATCTGCCTTCGATAGAGGCGATCCGCTTCCGCGAGACCCTCGATGATCGCGCGGTCCGTATCGGGGTCCTTCACGAAGCGTCCCGCCAGCCCACCGGGCACCCGCTCCACGAAGCGGCCATCCGAATCGACGGTGTGCTGCATGGGCAGACCGGCCCGGGCCCCCAGCTCGAAGTCGTCCTCACCGTACATCACGGCCGTGTGGACCACGCCCGTTCCGTCCTCCACGGTCACGAAGTCCGCTTCCAGCACGGTCCACGCTGCGGGGTGGTCCGCAGCCTCGACCGCACCCGGAAACAGGGGTTCGTATCGGAGGCCGGCGAGTTCCTTTCCAGAAACGACCTCGAGGACATCGTACGGGTGACGGAGGACATCTCCGGCGCGTGCGGAGGCGACGATGAGCTCTTCACCGACCCGCGCGCCGCGAGGAATACCGTCACCCGCCTCGTTCGGCTCGCGCACCCGGACGCGCAGGTACTCGATCTCCGGACCGACCGCGAGGGCCACGTTACCCGGAAGAGTCCATGGCGTGGTCGTCCAGCTCAGGATCGATGCCCCGGCCTCGTCGTCCCGCAGCCTGAACTTCACGTACACGGACGGCTCCGAGACCGTCCGGTAGCCCTGCGCCACTTCGTGGCTCGACAGCCCGGTACCGCACCGCGGGCAATACGGGAGAACCTTGTATCCCTTGTACAGGAGACCCTTTTCGTGAATGCGCGCCAGGGCCCACCACACCGACTCGATGTACCGCTCCGTGCAGGTGACGTATGCGTTGGCATAGTCGAGCCAGTATCCGATGCGTCTCGATAGACGCTCCCAGTCCTCCTTGTACGTGAACAGGTTCTCGCGACAGATCTCGTTGAAGCGGGCGATTCCGATGCGCTCGATCTCCGGCTTTCCCGAGATCCCGAGCTGCTTTTCCGCCTCGATCTCGACCGGCAGACCGTGCGTGTCCCAACCCGCGATCCGGGTGACGTGACGCCCGTCCATTGCCTGGAAGCGGGCGACCGTGTCCTTGATCGTGCGGGCGAGCACGTGATGGACCCCGGGTCGACCGTTCGCCGTGGGGGGGCCCTCGTAGAACACGAACTCCCGAGCGCCCTCTCGGAGCTCGAGGCTGCGGTGAAACGTGTCCTCGGCCTCCCACGTGTCGAGCACTTCCTGCTCGAGGTCGACGGCTCGTTCGGGAAGCGGACGGTAACTCATCGGCGTTCAGGCTCCGGATTTCATGATTTCAGGCGCGGGCGACCGTGGCCCGGACGAGGTGACCGAGATCCGGCTCCGCTTCCCCGGCCACCCGGACGATGGTCTCGATGTCCGCCGGTTCGAGCGCATCCGGCAGGCACGCATCGGTGATGATCGACAGTGCGAGCACCCGAATCCCCACCTGACGGGCGACGATCACCTCCGGCACGGTCGACATTCCGACGATGTCGGCGCCGAGCGCCCGCAGCATCCGATACTCGGCTGCGGTTTCCAGGCAGGGACCGGCCACGGCCACGTACACGCCTTCGCGAAGGCGGATACCGAGCCGGAGAGCCTCCTCCCTCGCGATACGGGCGAGATCCTCGTCGTATGCCCTCGACATGTCGGGAAAACGAGGCAGCGCCGGGTCCACGTGAGCTCCGACGAGCGGGTTGTCGCCCAGCAGGTTGATGTGGTCCGTGATCAGCACCAGATCTCCCGGCTCCCACAGGGGATTCATGCCACCGCTCACGTTGGACACGATCATCCGCTCCACGCCCAGCGCCCGCAGGACCCGCACCGGCAAGGTGACGTCAGCCAGGCGGTATCCTTCGTACAGGTGGGTGCGCCCCTGCATCACGGCGACGGTCCGTCCTTCCAGCGCTCCGAAGATCAGGCGACCCGCGTGCGTCTCCACCGTGGAAGGCGGAAATCCCGGCAGGCGCCCGTATTCGATCGCGATCGGGTCGATCAACTCGTCTGCGAGTCCGCTCAGTCCCGTGCCGAGAATGATGCCCATCTCCGGCCTGCGGTCCGTGACCTCCCGGACGGCCTGAACGCCGTCCGCCACGCTTTGCGCGACCGGCGCCGCGTCGATCACTCCGCGCCTGTCCCATCCCCGGGCGTCGCGACCGGTTCTCCGGGATCGGGGGAACCGGACTCGGCCGCCCCCGCGCCAGCGGCCGGGGCGGGTCGCTCGAGCCGCTCTTCCTCCTGCTCCACCTCGCCGAGGAATCGCTCGAGCAGCGAGCGCATCCCGCGGAGGAAACTCGCCCTCCGAGCCTGCAGCTCGTTCAGGATCCTCTCGGAATCGTGAACGTCCGTGCGGGCCTTCATCAGGAGGCGCTCGCTCTGCTGCTCGGCCTCCCGGAGTCTCAGGCTGGCCTGCTTCTCGGCCTGCATCCTCGCTTCCTCGCGCAGCTCCTGTGCCGCGATGAGCGCTTCGTTGAGTGCCCGCTCCCGTTCTTCGAACCCCACCAGGCGTTCTCGCAGGAGACGGACCTCCTCCCTGAGCCGAACCTCCTCCTGCACCACCGAGTCGAGGCGATCCGCCACGAGATCGAGGAACGCGTCGACCTGGGCCGGCTCGTACCCGCGAACGGTGCGGCGCAGGTCATCCTTCTTCTTTCTCACGTCCAGCGGCGTAAGGTCCATCATACCTCCGGTCTCTCCCCCAGCAGCACGGTCCCGAGCCGGAGCTCGGTGCTGCCCTCCTCGATGGCGATCTCGAAGTCGTTGCTCATACCCATCGACAGCCCCGACGCCTGAAACCCCGGAATCTCCCGCCGACACCTCTCCAGGCACTCCCGCGTCCGGGCGAACGTCTGCCTCAACACCTTCACGTCCGTCGTGTACGGTGCCATCGTCATGAGCCCTTCGACTCGGAGCCTGTCCAGCTCCATGATCCTGCCGACGGCGTCCACCAGCTCGGCGGGCTCGAATCCGCCCTTCTGCTCCTCCCCGGCCGCGTTCACCTGTACGAAGACCGCCAGCTCCTCGCGCGATCGGCGCTCGGCGTCGGCCTGCAGGCGGCGGGCGAGCCGAAGCGAGTCCACCGACTCGATGGCATCGAAGAGCTCGACCGCGCGTCCCGCCTTGTTTCTCTGAAGGTGCCCGATCATATGCCACTTCAGACCCAAGCGCCCGAGCTCCGCCTGTTTGGCGTCCGTCTCGCCGACGCGGTTCTCGCCGATCGCCTCGAAGCCGATCGAAGCAACCGCGCGGATGACCTCCGGACCGTGTCCCTTGGTCACGGGAAGCACCCTGACGTCCGCCGCGTCACGGCCCGCCCGGCCGGCGGCCCGTTCGATGACGTCGCGGATTTCATCCGCCCGGTCCCTGATCTGCGTCTCGTTCACGGCGGGAGTCTACGGCGGGTCAAGGGGAGCGGCAACGGAATGCCCGACCGATCCGATCCCAAAAAGAGTGGAGCCGCCCGCCGTTCGGCAAGCGGCTCCACCGGAAGCCGGGTCGCGCCGCAGGCGCGTCAGCGCGTGACGCTGAAGTCGATCGGCTGCGCGATCCAGACCCCGACAGGCTTGTCCCGGTTCATGGCCGGGGAAAACTGCATCTGCTCGACGATCTGCTCGGCCGCGCTGTCCAGGGCCGGGTAGCCGCTGGACGTGTTGATCTGCGAGCGAGCTGCGTTGCCCTGCTCATCCACGAACACCCAGAGGAGCACTCGCCCTCCGATGCCCGCCTCCTTGAGCATCGGCGGATACAGGCGCTCCAGGAGCTGGCGAATCTCCCGGCCGTTCTTCAGCCTCGGCTCCACGTCGCGTGCGATGTACGACGGGGTGGCCGAGGGATCCGCTCCCTGCGGGGGCGGCGGGAGGTTCTCGACCGGGTTTTCTTCGAAGGTGGTCGGCGCGATCGTGATGTCTTCGCTGACTTCCGCGGCCGCTACGCGCGGCGTCGCCGGACGAGCGATCTGCTCGGGAGGAGGAGGAATCTTCACCTCCGGCGGAAGCTCGATCGCAGCGAGCTCCTCCGAGACGACACCCAGATCCGCTGCCTCGAGCTGCGGGAAGAACTCGAACACCGCGAAATGAACCGCGGTCGCCACGATCACGCACAGGTACGTGAGACCGGCGTAGCTCTGCTTGAAGCGGTCGTTCGCGGGCAGGAACGCGGCCGCGCTCGCCCGTTTCGCCTCCCGGGCCTTCCGGGCCTCATCCCGGCTCGTGATCTTCTGTTCATCATGTGGGTTCACGAGACTACCTCCTGGCCCTCTGGACCCGCTGCTCCACGCGCGTGGCGAACGTCACCCGGACGGCGCCGGACGCCTGCAACTGCTCCGTGATCGTGTTGATCTGGCTGTAGGGAACATCCCTGTCGCCACGGATCGCCACCACGAGCTCACGGTTCTCGGCGTAGATCGGCCGTACCACGTCGGCGATGTTGTCGTACGGAACCACCTGGTCGTTGATGTACACCGTTCCATCCGGCTCGACCCAGATGTGAAGGATGTTCTTGCGTTTCTCGTCGATCTTCTCGGTGGCTTCCGCGGTCGTCCACTCGATGGTCCGCTTCTTCTCCTTCCGGAACACCGTCGACACCATGAAGAAGATCAGCAGCAGGAACGCGATGTCCGCCAGGGACGACGAGGGGATGTCCTCGCTTGCACCCGACTTGCGCTCGAAGCCCTTCTTGGCCATGCCTTACTCCTCGAGAATCTGCAGAGAGATGCGTTCGGCTCCCGCCTTCTTCACTTCATCCAGTACGTTCACCATGTGCCGGTAGGCGGCATTCGGATCGGTCTTGACCGCCGCGATCAGGTTGGCGTTCTGCGCGAGCTCCTGGCGGAGGATGATCTCCACCTGTCGGTACTGAACGACCTGCT
This sequence comes from Candidatus Benthicola sp., assembly GCF_058719085.1. NCBI lineage: Bacteria > Pseudomonadati > Gemmatimonadota > Gemmatimonadia > Candidatus Palauibacterales > Candidatus Palauibacteraceae > Candidatus Benthicola > Candidatus Benthicola sp. Next base: position 7,732 of record NZ_JBZQEK010000068.1, on the reverse strand, counting down.
CCTGCTCGCTCTCCCCACGCTTCACGACCACCGATCCGTCCGGCCGGACGATGAAGAAGATGAGGTTCTTCGCCGACACGTCCTGCTCCTCGGACTGCTCCGGGAGGACGATCGGAAGACCCTTCTCCTCGTTGAACACGGTGGTGGTCAGAAAAAACACCAGGAGAAGGAAGGCGATGTCCGCCATCGAGGCCGTCGGAATCTCATCCGACACGCGCTCCTTACGATTCAGAATCGGCATGCTGCGTCCCCTCGCTCTTCGGCTTGACCGTCGTCAGCCCTGCGCTCCACCGGCCTTTGCTTCGGCGCGCTTGCGGGCCTCGGCGTTCCAGATCAGGTCCAGGACCGCCTGCGCGCCCTTCTCCATGTCCATGATCAGGGTATCGATCCGGCTCACGAACCAGTTGTAGAAGATGTTGACCGGGATGGCGATCGCCAGGCCCGAAGCCGTGGTGATCAGCGCCACCTTGATCCCCGAGGCCACCAGCGCGGGCTCCACCTGCCCGGCGGCCTCGATCGCCGCAAACGCCGCGATCATGCCGATCACCGTGCCCAGAAAGCCCAGCATCGGGGCCACGTTGGCGATGGTGGCCAGGACGTTCATCCCGCGCTCCAGAAAATCGAGCTCGATGCTGCCGGTGGTCGAAATGGCCTTCTCGATGTCCTTGCCCTGCTGATTGTCCTTGACCCGGGTCAGACCCGAGACGAGGATCGCCGCCACCGGGCCGCGGGTCTCCCGCGCCGTCTGCATGGCCTCGTCCAGCCTGCCCGTCGTCCCGAGCTCCTCGATCGACTGCAGGAGCTTCTGGGAATCCAGGTGGGCGACCAGCAGGGTCCACCCCTTGGCCAGGATGACGCCGAGCGCCACCAGCGAGCAAAGGACCAGGGGAATCATCATGAAACCCCCGTCACGGAAGATCGTCAGCAGTTCATAGCTGGTGTCTTGCACCCGAGCCGTCTCCGTTATGCGTTGACGAAATCACCAATTCGTCCGAGGAAACCTAGTTTACCGGCACACACGGGCACAGTCAACGCGATTCCTGCACGCCTCATTCGCCTCCTGCGGCCACTACACCGGAGCGATCCACCGGGTCCAGGGCGGGAGCGGAGGCGGGCCCCTCCACGGACGTCTCCTCTTCCCCGCCGGCCGCGAGCCTCGATTCGAGGTCGTCGGGCCGCAGCCCGCGGTACAGCACGCCCCTGTGCGCCAGCGAGATCTGGCCGGACTCCTCCGAGATCACCACGACCAGGGCATCGGTTTCCTCCGATAGACCGAGTGCCGCCCGATGGCGGGTTCCGAGGGACCGCTCGAGTCTCGGCGACTCCGAGAGACGCAGGATGACCGACCCCGCGTACGCCACCTGGTCGCGCCGCACGATGACGGCCCCGTCGTGGAGAGGCGAGTACGGAGTAAAGATCGTGGTGAGCAGTTCGGCGGTCACCTGCGCGTTGATCGGCGTGCCGTGATCGACGTGGTTGGCGAGATCGACCTGCCGTTCGACGGCGATGATCCCCCCGATCTTCGCCTTGGCCAGGCGATCCGAGGCTTTCACGATCTCTTCCACGACCTCCTGCTGCTCCTTGCGGGCGAACAGCTGGAAGAGCCTGGATCGGCCGAGCCGTGCCAGCGCCGCCCGGATCTCCTGCTGGAAGATGACGATCAGCGCGAAGGCGCCGTAGGTGAACACCTGGGACAGGATGTACGGGATGAGACGGAGACCCGCGGCCTGCGCGAGGACGTACACCGAGACCAGCAGGACGAACCCGAGAAGCACCTGGAAGGCTCTCGTGCCCGTGTACATGAGAAGGATCCTGTACACGAGCCACGCCACGATGAGGATCTCGGCCAGGTCCTTCACCGCGAACTGATCCAGCAGGAACCGGACGTAATCGAAGATCGCGCTCATCCCGGCACGCTCACTGCAGCGGTCCGCACCGCCCACGCAACGTCGAGAGCCCGCCGCACCGCCCGGACGTCGTGCACCCGGAACAATCTCGCTCCCCGTTCCAGCGCCGCCAGACACGCCGCGATCGTCCCCTCGACCCGGTCCCCCACGTTCACATCGAGAAGCTTGCCGAGGAACGACTTCCGCGACGGTCCGACGAGGATCGGACGACCGAGCGACTGGAGTTCTCCGATGCGTCCGATGAGCTCGAGGTTGCCTTCGAGGGACTTGCCGAAGCCGATCCCCGGGTCCACCACCAGCCGGTCGGGTTCGCAGCCTCGCTCGAGTGCGATCGCGATCGAGCCCCGCAGACCCTCCCGCACTTCACCGATCAGATCGGCGTACAAGGTATCGCTCTGCATCGTCTCCGGCGTGCCGCGCATGTGCATCAGGATCAGCCCCATCCCGTACTTCGCGGCCACGTCGGCCAGAGTCGGCTCGAAACGCAGCCCCGAGATATCGTTGAGGACGACCGCACCCGCCTCGGCTGCACGCTCGGCCACGACCGCCCTCCGGGTGTCGACCGAGACGGGGATGCCGCGTCCCGCCAGCGCGGACACCACAGAACCGATGCGGCCCCACTCCTCGTCCGCCTCGACCGGTCGAGCGCCGGGTCGGGTCGACTCACCCCCCACATCGATGAGTTCCGCCCCGTCATCCAGCATCCTCTCGGCCGCGGCCACCGCCGCTGCCGAGCTCCGATAGGCGCCGCCATCCGAGAAGGAGTCCGGCGTGAGATTGAGGATCCCGAGGACGATCGGCCGATCGACGCGAATCCCGTCGTCTCTCACCATCCAGCGGTGCGGGTCGGCGATCACCGATCGATCGTGTCCGGGCACGGCGACCTCACGCCAGAGCCGGCGAGGGTTCTCCTCCTCCCCCCGTCTCTTCGCGAGGGAGGTCCGACGCCCGGCTCGTGCCGGGAGAAGCGGGAAGCTCGGCCGGCCCGGCGGGCTGTGCTCCGCGAAGCGGAGGGAGAGCGCCGCCGTCCTCGAGCGTGCGGACGTCGTCCGCATCCAGCGTCTCCCGCTCGAGCAACGCCTCGGCGATCGAGGTCAGCAGGTCTCTGTTCTCCGTGAGCACCCGCTCCGCCTTTCGGTAGGCTTCATCGAGCAGCCGCTTGATCTCGGCGTCCACCAGCTCGGCTGTCTTGTCCGAGACCTCCCGTCGCTGGCTGAACTCCCGGCCGAGGAAGATCTCGTGCTCCTGCTCGCCGACGGCGATGGGTCCGAGCGCTTCCGACATTCCGAATTGCGTCACCATGCGGCGCGCGATCCCGGTCGCCCTCTCGATGTCGTTGCCCGCACCGGTCGTGATCTTCGCCGACCCGAAGATCATCTCCTCGGCGACGCGCCCGCCGAACAACATCACGAGCTGGCCCTCGAGCCACTCCTTGGTGTAGTTGTGCCGGTCCTCCTCCGGGAGCGAGGCCGTCACTCCGAGGGCCCTTCCCCTGGGCACGATGGTGACCTTGTGAAGCGGATCGAGTCCGGGCACGCGGCGAGCGATCACCGCGTGTCCTGCCTCGTGATAGGCCGTCACCCGTCGCTCTTCCTCCGAGATCACCATGCTCCTGCGCTCGGCGCCGAGCATGACCTTGTCCTTGGCGGCCTCGAAGTCGTCCATGTAGACCCGGTCCTTGTCGTGCCGGGCCGCGAGAAGCGCGGCCTCGTTCACGATGTTGGCGAGGTCGGCGCCCGACAGGCCGGGCGTCCCCTTGGCCAGGACCTTGAGATCCACGTCGTCCGACAGGGGGATCTCCTTGGTGTGAACGCGCAGGATGCCCTCCCGGCCGTTCACGTCCGGGCTGTCGACCACGATCTGTCGATCGAACCGGCCAGGTCGAAGAAGCGCCGGATCGAGAACATCGGGCCGGTTCGTCGCCGCGAGAAGGATGACGCCCTCGTTGGACTCGAAGCCATCCATCTCGACGAGCAGCTGATTGAGGGTCTGCTCGCGCTCGTCGTGGCCCCCGCCGAGCCCGGCGCCACGGTGCCTGCCCACGGCATCGATCTCGTCGATGAAGATGATGCACGGAGCGTGCGACTTGCCCTGCTCGAAGAGGTCCCGGACCCGGCTCGCCCCCACGCCGACGAACATCTCGACGAAATCGGAGCCGCTCATGGAGAAGAACGGCCGTCCCGCCTCACCGGCCACAGCCCTCGCGAGGAGGGTCTTCCCGGTGCCCGGCGGTCCCACGAGCAGGGCCCCCTTCGGAAGGCGGCCGCCGAGCCGACGGAACTTGGCCGGATCCTTCAGGAACTCGATGATCTCCTTCAGATCTTCCTTGGCCTCGTCCGCCCCCGCCACGTCCGCGAAGGTGACCTGTGGGGTGTCCCCCGTGAGGAGCTTCGCCTTCGATTTGCCGAAGCTGAAGGCGCGCGATCCTCCGGCCTGCATCTGCCGGAAGAAGAAGAACCACAGGCCGATGATGAGGATCCACGGAAGGACCGAGATCAGGTAGTTGACCCAGTTTGCCCCCGCCTCTTCGGCCTTCACCTCGACCCCGGAAGCCTCCAGCCCATCGATGAGCTCCTGGCTCGCTTCGGTCGGAAGAAGCGTGTGGAACTCGCTCACGGGCTGACCCTCGACCTGCATCGGAGCCCTGAGCTCGCCCTCGACCTTCCGGCCCTCGGTGAAGGTCACGGAACGAACGTTCTCGGCATCCAGCTGCTCACGAAACTCCGTGTACGTGAGCTCCCGCTGCATCTGCCGGCTCGTTTCCATCACCTGGAAGATGGCGAGCGGAATCAGTATCACGAGGGCCCAGAAGGATGCGGTGCGCAGAAAGCGCCCCGCCTTCGGGTCCCGGTTTCCGTCTTCGGGATTGGTCTTAGCCACGTCTGTCTATCCTGTACCGTGCGAACGCCGGGTCATATGCTGGCCACGAAGGGGAGATGTCTGAAATCCTCCGCATGGTCAAGCCCGTAGCCGACGAGAAAATCGGTCGGCGCATCGAAGCCGACCCACCGGGGCTCGAGCTCCAGACCCTCGGCGATGTTCTTGTGTAGCAGCGCGCAAAGCTCCACGGAGGCCGGCGAGCGGCTCTCCAGCGCCCGCGCGAGCCGGTTGATCGTATTCCCGCTGTCCACGATGTCCTCGACCAGGATGACGTGCCTGCCCTCGATCGGCGCCGTCGGATCGTAAAGCAGCTTCACGTCTCCCGACGAGGTCATCCCGGACCCGTAGCTGGAGGCCACGATGAAGTCCATGTGCAACGGACGGTCGATGTGCCGGACCAGGTCGCTCATGAAGATGAACGATCCCTTGAGCAGCCCCAGCACGAGCACGTCGTCACCGGGACCGTAGTGGGCGGCGATCTCCGCTCCCATCTCCCGTACCCGGCCGGCGATGGCATCCGCGCTGAACACGACGCGCTTGAGCTCGCGTCCGCCGGTTCTCGCCATCAGACCTTCCGGGGTCAGGTACGGCGCCCCTTCCCGCGCGTGATCATTCATCGTCGAGCTCGAACTCCAGGAAGGAGGGCCGGTCATCCGACTCCCGCCGCGCATCGGCTGCGGTCAGTCCATCGATCCAGAGCACGTTCCCATCCCGGTCCGCCAGCACCGGAATCCGGTCGCGCTCGCTCGCCGGAATGCGACGGTCGGCGAACAGTTTCTTCAGCTTCCTCGTGCCACCGGGCAGACGAATCCGGTCTCCCGGCTGCCAGCCGCGGAATGTCAACGGATAATGACCCGGGTGCACGGCGACGGCAATCCGTCCCGAAGGGATCGTCCGTCTCGTCGACGGCCGCCACCGAAGGCGAACGGTGCGACCGGGAAGCGACAGGCGACCCGAGCCCGGTTCGCGACCGACCGGCACCGCCTGCGGCCGGGGCCGATCCCGCCCGGGACCGATCGCGATGCGGCCGTACTCCCGGGACACCTCCAGTCCGCCTCCGATCGTCACGTAGCCGCCGCTGTGGCCCTCCGTGATAAACGCTACCGCAGCACGGGTTCCTCCGGCGGTCAGGCGTACTCCGGCCTCGCCCGCGATCCTGCGAACCAGAGCGGCAAGCAGTTCAGGCCCCGCCGCGCGCACTTCGGCGAGCCTGAGCTCGATCCGACCGCCGCGGCACGGACCCGCTCTCGTGGCCTCGATCAGACCGTCGACCACTCGCTCGAGGAGATCGTGCGCCCTGCGAGCCGAGGTCGCCAGCGAGAGCAGGCGATGCACGGTGTCCGGCGCCAGAGACGGCAACACCTTCGTGCGCAGCCTGGACCGGGTCCAGCGCGTGTCGAGATTGGAGGGGTCCTCGATCCACGTCGATTCCGATTCTCGCAGATACGCCTCGAGCTCCGCCCGACGAAGGTCCAGCATGGGACGAACGAGAGCGCCACGCCGCTCCGGGATTCCCGCCAGTCCCCGCAGACCCGTTCCCCGCATGAGGTGGAAGAGAACCGTTTCGGCCTGGTCATCGGCCTGGTGTCCCAGCGCGATGCGATCCGCCCGGCGCTCCTCCCTCAATCGCTCCAGCCACGCAAGGCGCGCGGCCCGCAGGTCGGCCTGGGTCGTCCTCAGGAGACCGGCGGGACGGCCGAGATGAAACGCGACCCCGAGGGAGTGGGCGACGGAAGCGGCGAAGGCGGCGTCGGCGGCGGAGCGGGGGCGGACGCCGTGATCGAAATGGGCGGCCTCGACGTGGATCGCCAGATCACCCGACGTCTCGAGCAGGAGACGAAGCAGCGCGGTGGAATCCGGCCCGCCGGAAAGCGCCACCAGGACGCGCGTTCCTGGAGGAATCAGGTCCGCGTCGCGTTCGAGGGCTGCCCGGAAGACCTTCGCGACCTCCCGGTGTTCCGATCCGTCGTTCGCTACGGCTTCCCCCTGTCCGGCCCCAAGAGGCGGTCTCGCCACGTTCCCGCGCTCCGATCGAACCTCAGCGTCTCGGGGACGGTCACCCGGACCGCCGCCGGGGTCCGCTCCGTCTGCGCCGCATCGTCCGCCGCCTCGGACCGAGGAGCGGGAGACTTCGCATCGATCACGGCGCCCTTCTGGCTCGGAGCGAGGGTCCGGCTTCTTCCGAACACGTAGACGTCGAACGCCCGTTTCACGTCGATCCGGGACGGCAGGCCGGGCCTCGGCGCCACGGACTCCACTCCCGGCTCCGGGGCGGTCGAGAAGCGAGGTGTTTCGGTCATACCTCCATCACTTCCTTTTCCTTGCGCTCGAGCATCTCGTCCAGCTTCTTGATGTGCCCGTCGGTCAGTTCCTGGAGCATGTCGAGCTCCCGGCGCATCTCGTCCTCGGAGATGTCCCCGTCCTTCTTCTGACGCTCGATCTCCGACTTCGCCTTGTGCCGCGCGTGCCGGACGGCGACCCGTCCCTCTTCCGTCATGCGGTGGAGCACCTTCACCATCTCCCGCCGGCGCTCCTCGGTAAGAGGCGGAATGCTGACCCGGATGATGTTGCCGTCCACGGACGGATTGAGCCCGAGGTCCGCCGATTGGATGGCCTTCGACACCGTATTCACCAGGTTCGTGTCCCAGGGCTGCACGACCAGCAACTGCGGCTCGGGCGCCGTGACCGTCGCCGTCTGCTTGAGCGGCATCTTCGAACCGTAGGCATCGACCTGGACCGTATCGAGCAGCGAGGGCGCCGCCTTCCCCGTCCGGACGGTGGCGAACTCCCTCGAGATCGCTTCGAGGTTCTTGTCCATCTGCAGGGAAGCTTCTTTCAGCGTCTGGCTGACCATCGGGTCTCCCCCTTCAGGTTACGAGTGTGCCGATCCGCTCGCCGCGCAACGCAGCCAGGATCGCCCCGGGCTTGCCGATGTTGAGTACGAT